>JAFQMO010000134.1 GCA_017414385.1 Clostridia bacterium | reverse complement strand
AGACGCGGAAGCGCCCGCCGAAAATGAGATCATCGTCGGTAAGACGAACCGCGAGTCCGACAGTCAGTTTGATCGGGAATCGCTTGGCAAAGAGGGCTTTATGATCGACATCGACGAGGGAAGGATCTTCCTTGTCGGAGGAGAAGATGTCGGCACTCTTTACAGTGCATATACCTTCCTTGAGGAACATCTCGGATGCCGTTTTTATACATATGATTTTGAGCGGGTACCGCAGAACGAAAGCATCGGTCTTCTTGTATGCGAGGACACACAGATACCCGTCATCGCAACAAGATCCACCTCTTGGTATGATATCAACGATGGAGCTGTCCGCGATAAGCGGAAATTAAACTTCCATCGTACAATTTGGGCGACAGGAAGCTCTCACACACTCCCGATACTTGCCGGAACCGGTGACGGAGGAAATGTCGGCTGTGATCCCTGTTTGAGTAACGAAAACACCTTTCAAATCGTATTGGACAGCCTGAAATCGACAATCAAAGACAGTAATCCCGACTACGTTTCCGTATCACAGGCAGACAAAGCAGGTTTCTGTTCCTGTGCGGATTGCATGGCATCGATTCAACAGTACGGCTACTCTGGCCACTATCTGAGGTTTGTCAATCGGATCGCCGAGGCGCTTGCGGATCTGTATCCCGGTATCATCGTTCACACCTTTGCCTATCATTTCACAGTCATGCCTCCCAAGGGTGGCATCGTCCCCGCAGACAACGTTATGGTACAGCTTTGCACCATCGAATGCTGTCACAATCACCCCTTGGCAGAGTATGCGTATTCGGACGATAGTCCCTATATCCCGGAAGGCACCACATTCCGGGATCTGATCTCCGAATGGTCCACAATCTGTGACAAACTCTCCATTTGGGATTATACCACCAGCTTTTCCATGTATAACATGATAAATCCCAACCTCTATGTCCTCTATGACAATATCCGTCTTTTTGCGGAAAACAAGGTTCATTACACGTATATGCAAGGAAACCGCAACAGTACCGCAGGCGAATTCAGTGAGCTTCGCGGATACCTGATCTCCAAGCTTTTGTGGGATCCCTTCATGAGTCGGGAGGAGTATTTTTCCTACATGGACGAATTTCTCCGCGATTATTACGGTCCCGGTTGGCAAGAGATCCGTTCCTGGATCGATCTTCTGCATGAAGAAGGAAACGAGAAATGCTACGGAACATGGGAATTCTCCGATTTACAGTTCCCTCTGAACCGTGCGGATATCACAAATGCCGTTCAAGAGCTAACCCTGCCCGAATATTCGGCAGATGAGCTGCGGAGCTTCCGCAGCATTGACTGGGATGCACTCTACGATTCTCTTGGCTGTCAGTACCTCTATCCGAACAAGATCGTCATTGAGGGCTACCGTTCCATGCATGCCGCAATGGATCTTGCCGAAACGGAGGAGCAGCGTTCCCGCATCGATCGGCTGACCATTCAATTGGACGTCGCCTGCTCCTGTATCAATGATCAGAATCATCCAAAGGCAGTCATCATTCCGATGCTGTTCGCAAAAGCATTGGAGCCTCATATCGCAAACGGAACGTTCTCCGAAGATGAGGTTACCTCCCTGAAGTTTTCCTTCATGGATATCTCCGATGCCTATATACAGCAGAAAACGCAATACTGCATCGATTATAACCGTGCACTTGCACAGAAAATGCTCGACCATGGCGTTAACGCAATTTATGAAGGTGGATATATCCACAACATCCCCTTTGAATCGCTGAATTTTGAAAACCTGCCCGGCGGCGGTATTGCCGGTCACGACTCGTGGCTGGAAATCGAGTAAAATATCTATAGAACAAAAAGAAAGGATCATCATTATGAACAACACAATCAAAGGAATGGGCTTTCACCACATTGGTCTGAAAGTGGCTGATT
>JAFQMO010000013.1 GCA_017414385.1 Clostridia bacterium | reverse complement strand
TATTGCGTTCGGCTATTCTGTGGGAAGTGTTTTCGGTCGCTTCATGCGGCTGATGTTCCGTATCGGTGCTATCGCAATTCCGCTCCTTTTCGTTGCGGCCCTGCTGTTGGTTATCAAGAAGGGGGTTCGCGGATTTGAGAAGACAAAGCCGATCTTCTACGTGCTGTGTGCACTCATCGGTTTTGCGGGTGCTGTGATATTGATGTTCCCCGGTGTGGTGTACGTTCCGTATATGTATGTTTTGTATCTTCTGGCAGCTGCATATCTTGCCATTGGCATCGCACAGACTATAAAAAGCATTTGACCGTCCCCTGCATGTCCTAAATCATTATATTTGCGGTTTCCCCAAAAGGATGCCGCGCAAAATTCGGGAGGAGGCACCGTATGTCAACCAGATTGTTCCAAGGAATTATTCACCAAATGAGAGAGGCAGTAGAGCGCGTGATCGGCGTTATTGACGAGAATGGCGTGATCATTTCCTGCAGTGAACTTGTAAAGATCGGAGAAACTCGTCAGGGAATCCGAGACGAAATGGCATATACAACGGGCTCTGTCGTTTCCGGTGGATACACGTACCGTCCGATTGGCGGCGCAACCAAAAACGAATATATTATTTTCGTTGAGGGTGAAGACAAGAAAGCGGAAGAGCTTGCGATGGTTTTGGCTGTTTCCCTGAGCAACATCAAAAATCTCTATGACGAGAAATATGACAAGAGCTCCTTTATCAAGAATATCATCCTGGATAATATACTTCCCAGTGATATTTATATTAAGTCCAAGGAGCTGCATTTCTCAGCTGATGTTATGCGGATCGCGATTTTGATCAAGTTCCACGGTAAAACGGATATCATTCCATTCGATGTTGTACAAAACATGTTCCCGGATAAAAACAAGGACTTTGTTATTAACGACAGTGAGACTGATGTTGTCTTGATTAAAGAAGTCAAGCCGACATATGAGATCCGCGAGGTTGAAAAATTAGGTAAGCAAATCGCGGATACCATCAATTCGGAGTTTTATACAAAGGTTTCCATCGGTATCGGTACTGCGGTTGCAACGATCAAGGATTTGGCGCGCTCTTATAAGGAAGCGCAGACATCTATTGAGGTTGGAAAGGTATTCGATACAGAAAAAAATATCATCTCGTATGAAAATCTCGGTATTGGAAGATTGATTTATCAGCTTCCCACAACGCTGTGTGAGATGTTCATGAACGAGGTATTCAAGAAGGGCAGCTTGGAAACGCTCGATAGGGAAACGTTAATGACGATCCAGTGCTTCTTTGAAAACAATCTAAACGTTTCCGAAACGTCGCGGAAGTTGTTTGTTCACAGAAACACCCTCGTCTATCGTTTGGAAAAGATCAGAAAACTGACGGGTCTTGATCTTCGAGAGTTTGAACATGCGATCACATTTAAGGTCGCATTGATGGTTCAAAAATATTTGTCCTCCAAGCCGATCAAGTATTGAGCTTCTTTTTCAGAAATAAGACTTTGGATATGCGTCAGCCCACTTTTCGACAGCCGAACTGCTCGGAAAGCTGCTGTTGACTGCTTTGGCTTTGTTGGAGCAGAACAGTAATGGGTTGGCGCGTTTCATGTATATACGATGGACTTGTGCATTATAACAATAAATACAAAAGAACGCGGGGGAATACGGGGCACAATCGACAATAAAGGTGTGACGAATCCCCCAAAGAATGAGAAAGCATATGATAGAATTTAATGATGTAACAAAAATATTCCCAAACGGAACCGTAGCATTGGAAAATGTCAATCTGAAAATCGATGATGGCGAGTTTGTCTTTATTGTCGGTGAATCCGGTGCAGGGAAATCAACGCTGATGCATTTGTTGCTTCGTGAAGAAAAAGTCACAAGTGGTGTACTGCGTGTCGGAGATTACGATTTAACGAATATACCAAACTATAAGATTCCATATTATCGCCGTCAGCTCGGTATGGTATTCCAGGATTTCCGTTTGTTCGACAAAAAGACGGTATACGAAAACGTTGCATTTGCGATGCGTGTTATCGGTGAGCCGACCTCGGTGATCAAGCGTCGTGTCCCGACCATTCTGTCAATTGTCGGACTTGTTGATAAATACAAAAGCTTTCCGACAGAGCTCTCGGGCGGTGAGCAGCAGCGGGTAGCCTTGGCGCGTGCACTTGCAAACAACCCGAGAATTATCATTGCGGATGAGCCTACGGCGAATATTGACCCTAAGATGAAGATGGATATTATGAATCTCCTTGTGAAGATCAATTCCAAGGGAAAGACCGTTATCGTCGTAACGCATGAGAAGAATATCGTTGACTATTTCCAAAAGCGCGTCATCACGATCCGCGACGGACATGTTGTCGACGACAGAGTCGGAGGTATGTTTGATGAGACGGTATAATGTGATGTATTTTATTTCTCAAAGCTTAAAGGGCCTTTGGAGAAACGGATTGATGTCGTTGGCTGCGGTTACAGTTCTTCTGTCTTGCCTGGTTTTGATGGGAAGCTTTGCTCTTTTGGTTTATAATGTCAATGAAAATATTGAGACGGTTGCAATGCTCAATGAGATTGTTGTTATTGTTGACTATGAAGCAACGGATGAGCAGGTACAGGAGCTGTCATCACAAATCAATCGCTTGGATAACATTCGTGAGGTAAAATATGTTTCCAAGGAAGAGGGGCTTGAGTCAGAGCGTTCCCGTTACGAGGAGTATTCCTACTTATTTGAGGAGATTGCAGAAGAAAATCCTCTTCCCGATGTTTTTAAGATCACATACGAGGATAATTCCCGTGTGTCCAATCTAGTGTATCAATTAGGACAGCTCGATCATGTCAACAAGGTAAATAACCGTACCGATATTGCAAACGATATCGAAAATATCAAGAGCGGTGTATCCTTTATTTTCATTTGGTTTTTGGCGATTTTATTTGTTATCAGTATTTTTATCATCATCAATACGATCAAGCTTGGTGTTGAAGCGAGAAGCAGAGAGATTTCCGCGATGCGTTACATCGGTGCGACGAACTTTTTCATGATGACACCTTTTGTTATTGAGGGTATTATTATTGGTCTGCTTGCTGCCGGATTCGGATATCTGCTTCAGGTCTTCTTGTACAATACAATCTACAATGCGGCATCCAATGACTATCCGATGATTCACATTGCACCCATTTCCGATGTGCAGATGTATGTTTGGTTGGGATTCATTGTTGTGGGTGTGGTTGCAGGTGTTGTTGGTTCGATCATTTCGTTGCGCAGATACATGAAGGTGTAATCTATTCTCGCTGTCTTGATATACGATGAGCGAGCGGTTGATGTGAGAGATTTGTTCATTCGGAGATGATCCGAGAGGTTATGCAATGAAAAAAAGTCATGTGAAGAGATCCTTTTTGCGGACGGTTGCTGCTTTGATGGGGATTGCTCTGTTGTGCAGTGCCATTCCCGGATCGATGCTTGTTTCTGCCGAAGCGATTTCGGTATCTGTTGCTGATCAGCAGCTTTTGAAAAAGCTCGAAGAGGAGCTTTCCGTGCTGAAGGATAATCGTACCTTTGCGCAGCAGTCCTATGAAGAGGCTGTTGCGGAATATGACGCCGCACAGTTGGACTATGTAAAGGCATACGATGCAAAACGTGCACTTGATGCAGAAATTGCAGCGTTGGAAAAAGAAATCGATGCTACCAATCTTCTTTTGACGACATATAACGAGGCGCTGACCTATTATACGGATGCAATCGAGGAAAAAAAGACGGAGATCGATGAGCGTTACGCGATGTTTTTGGAACGCATCCGTATCAGCTACGAGGATAGCTTTTCCTCATATCTTGAGATCATTTTATCCTCTGACAGCTTTTCCGATCTTTTATATCGGGTGGATGTCGTAGCTAGTCTGCTGGATTATGATAAGCGTGTTTTATCGGCGCTTGATACGGCAAAAAAAGAGTTGGTTGTTATGCAGACGGAGTATCAGTCGCTGCAATTCAAGGCGCAGGAGACGCTGCGGTCCCTGACAGAACAAATGCCGCTTTTGGAGCAAAAGCGTTCTGAGAATGCAGAGCTTCTTGCCGGTCTTGATGTACGGTTAGAAGAGGCTTTGCGGGATGTTGCACTTTCCGAGGAGCTGCGTCAGGAATTGGAAAATGCCTACGTTACCAAAAAGGATGAACTCGACCAGGCAGAGGCGGAGGTAGAGGAAAAGATCCGCATTGCACAGGAAGAGGCGGCGCGTAAGGCAAAGGAAGAAGCTGAGCGTAAGGCTCGGGAAGAGGCTGAGCGAAAAGCCAGAGAAGAAGCGGAAAAAAAGGCAAGAGAAGAAGAGGAGAAGAAAAAACAGGAGGGTGAAGGGCAAACGACGGAGGAACCTGTGGAAACAGAAACACAACCGATTCCGGATGAAGCGCCGACTGAGGAGCCCCAGCAACCCGCGACTCCTGTTGTAACAGGCGTTTTTGGATGGCCGACGGAGTTGTCTTACAAACGCATCACCTCCTATTTCGGATGGCGAACGGATCCGATTACAGGAAAGCCTGCCTTCCATAATGGCATTGATATTCCATGTGCATATGGATCATCCATCTGTGCAGTCGATGGCGGAACTGTCATCATATCGGAGGATCATTACAGTTACGGTAATTACATCGTCATAGATCATGGAAACGGTCTTTCGACATTATACGCACATAATACAACAAATCTTGTTTCGGTGGGAGCTGTTGTTTCCAAAGGACAACGGATTGCAGCTGCCGGAAGCTCCGGATATTCTACGGGTAATCACTGTCACTTCAGTGTTCGTGTAGATGGTTCTCCCGTTGATCCGATGAAATATATCACGGTGCCGAACTAAATAAGGAAAAACCTATGAAACAATATCAAACAAACAAAAAGAGACGTGCTATCCGTTTGGGGATTATATTGGCGGCGGCAGTATTGTTGTGTTCCTATGCGGTTCCCAAATGGTCCCTTGCGATTCCTGTCGCTGCATACGACGCAACGCAGGACAGACAGGCATTGAAAAAGCTCGAGGAGGAATTGGCCGCATTGCGCGGCAGCCGGGAGCAGGCAAATAGCGAATATGAACAGGCACTTGCCGCGTATAATCAAACAAAAGCAGATATTGCGGCTGCGGAAGAGCTGAAGATCTCTCTTGATAAGGAGATATTGGCACTTGAAACGGAAATCGCAAAGACACAGGAGCTGTTGAATACATATAATGAACAGCTTGTTGTGTATGGAGAGGCGATTAGCGAAAAGCAGAGTGAGATCGATGCGCGGTATCAGAAATTCATCGAGCGTGTTCGAATCAATTACGAGGATAGCTTCACCTCCTACGTTGAAATTGTTTTGTCCTCGGCAAGTTTTTCGGATCTGTTATACCGTATGGACATTGTTGCGAGCTTGCTCGAATATGATAAACGTGTGTTAAAAGCGCTTGATCAATCCAAGAAAGACCTTTCTGTTATCCAAAATGATTACCAGGTCTTGCAGTATAATGCACAGATCACTTTGGAACAATTATCTGAGGATATGCCAAAGCTGGAGGAAAAGAGAAAACAGAATGAGGCGCTGATCATTCAACTGGAAGCGGATTTCCTGGAGCTCAAAAATGCGAAGGATGCAACCGAAGAGCAAAAGGCGTATATTGAAGAGCAGGTTAAGAAGAAGGAAGCACAGGTCACTGCGGCAGAAGCAGAGATCAATCGTAAGATCCGGGAAGCGCAGGAACGAGAACGGTTGGCAAATTATGTAGGCGGAGCACTCGGATGGCCATGTGATATTCAGCATCGTGTGATCTCATCGTATTTTGTCAGTCGAATTAACCCGGTATACGGATATTTGGAAAATCATAACGGTATTGATATCCCGCTTCCCTATGGCTCGCCAATTTACGCAGCAAATGCAGGAACGGTTATTGTATCGGAATATCATTACAGTTACGGTTACTATGTTGTCATCGATCACGGCGGCGGAATCTCTACGTTGTACGGACATAATTCGAAGCTGCTTGTTTCGGTTGGACAACAGGTGAAAAAGGGACAACAGATCGCAAAGGCCGGTTCGACCGGTACATCGACCGGAAATCATTGTCACTTTACGGTAAGAGAAAACGGTGTCCCTGTCAATCCGTTGAAGTACGTTGTTCAGCCGTAAGGATTTTGCAGAGAAATAAGGGAAAGGATTGGTTGGTTTTTTTATGTCAAAAAGAATATCGATCCCGGCTGCAATCGTTTTGATTCTTCTGGCAGTGCTGCTGACATTTCAGATCACCTTCGTAACACTGCAGGAAAAGTATCGAGCTCAGATTGAGGCGGCTTCGCTTGAATCGAGTGCATACGAAAAATTGGAATACGTAGACGCGCTGTTTCGAAAATACTACGTCGGAGAGATCGATGAAGAGCAGCTTTCCGATTATTTGATTCGAGGGTATATTACAGGTGTCGGTGATAAATACGCATCATATATGACAGCTGATGAATTTTCTGCATATATGCAGGAATCCTCCGGTGAGATGGTTGGAATCGGTGTTCATATCATTTATAACAATGACTACGGTGCAATGGAGGTTATTTCCGTTATGCGCGACTCACCTGCGTTGGAAGCAGGTGTGCGTGCCGGCGACTTGATCGTTACGGTTGGAGAAGAATCGGTTGCTGAGCTTGGGTATTATCCTGCTGTAGCAAAGATGCAGGGAGAGATCGGTACGGTTGCAGAGTTCTCTGTGCGAAGAGGCGAGAATTATTCGGAAACGGTCGATTTTTCCATTACACGCGATGTTGTAACGGATACGACGGTGGAATCGCGTATATACGGTGAAGATATCGGTATTGTTCGAATCACACAGTTCGCATCCAATACCGGTGAGAACGTCGAAAAAGAAGTCAAGGCGTTGATCAGTCAAGGTGTGCAGAAGCTGATTTTTGATGTACGCTATAATCCGGGTGGTGCGCTTGACGGAATTGTTGATACACTTGATTATTTGCTTCCGGAAGGTCCTATCATTCGAATTGTTGACAAAGCCGGAAACGAAGAGTCGATCTCTTCTGATGCTTCCTGCGTTGATCTTCCGATGGTTGTCTTGGTCAATGAAAGCACGGCAAGTGCGGCGGAGCTTTTTTCCAGCGCACTGCAAGACTATGACAAAGCGGTTTTGGTTGGAACAACGACATACGGAAAAGGAACGATGCAGACGGTCATTCGTTTACCCGATGATTCCGGTATTACGATCTCATACCGTATGTATAACCCACCGTATTCGGATAATTATGAAGGTATCGGTGTGATTCCGGATATTGAGCTGCCGTTGGATGAAGCACTTGCCGACAAGAACTTTTATAAGATCACGGATGAAGAGGATAATCAACTTCAGGCGGCAATTCAATACCTTAGGGGAGCGCTTTCTCCTGATGATCGCAATCATGACGCCCAATAACCGGCGCGGAATCTTTGTACCCCTTCAGGTGCCGATATACTTGTCGGCCCTGTTTATAAAATACAATTAAGAGAAACAGATTGGAGTTACCCATCATGGTAGAAGAAACCAAAGTGCTTACTGTTACGGAAGAAGGCTTGAAAAAGCTGCAGGATGAGCTTGCGTATCTGGTAAACGTCAAACGTCCTGAGATCACAAATAATATTGGTATTGCGAGAGGTTTTGGTGATCTTTCCGAGAATAGTGAGTATGATGAAGCGAAGAATGAACAAGCAAAGGTCGAGAGCCAGATTGCAGAACTGGAAGAAACACTGAAAAATGTCAGGGTTGTTGCTGATGTGAATACAGATGTCATTAATATCGGCACGAAGGTCTGCGTTTTTGATATGGATTTTGATGAAGAGATCGAATATACTCTCGTCGGTTCCAATGAAGCAAATGCGATGGAGAATAAGATCTCGGATCAGTCTCCGATCGGTCGCGCAATTATCGGTGCAAAAGTAGGCGATATTCTGACGATTTCGATTCCAACAGGTCAGATGCATATCAAGATTATCTCGATTTCCAAATAAGAATTCCTGATATCCATAGGAATATCGAAATATAAAGGAGGGGCTTTCATGCAGGACGATCAACTCTCGGCGCCGAAAAAAGCGCTTGAAAATTTTTGGTATCATTATAAATGGCCGACATTGGTAGTTGTTTTTGTCGCGATTTTTTTGATCATTGCGATTGGGCAAATGGTGGACAGAACAGATTATGATGCGCATATGATGTATGCGGGAGCGGCGTATTTGGATGGACCTACAGTGGAAGCCTTGATTGAGAGCGTCAATATGATATCCGGTGCAAAAACAGCTGTCAATGATAACCCTGCGGATGCGAACGGTGACGGTGTATTTTCACTTGATTTCAATAAGCTGGTCTATGTATCGCAGGAAAAAAGCGAGGAATATATCAAGCAAGGGCTTTATTACAATGCGGTGGAGAATTCCAATGTGAAGCGCCAGTTTGACACACTGATCGTCGTTGGTGAATATGTCATCCTGTTATTGGATCCTTCTCTGTATGAAGAAACCGTTTCTCTTGATATCTATGCACCGTGGGAAGAAACGATTGGATATCGGCCCGACGGGGCATATGACGATTATGGAATTCAGCTCTCTGAGCTTCCATTGTATGCAACAGGGGGCTTTTGTAAGCTTCCCGGTGATACGGTTCTTTGTTGCCGTGCAAAGAGTTATATCAGTAATTTCAATAAGAATATACAGGAAGATTCACTTTATCAGGCAGAACGTGCTTTGTTTAAGCAGTTGATTACTTATGCAGGCGAGGGTTAACAAATCGCGTTGTTTCCTCTCTCTGATAAAGGGGTGTTCCATTTCGTTGCGGACATATATGCACCTGAGGCTGTCACAAGTTTTTCACTTGTAACAGCCTTATTTTTTGAATGAAGAGGGGTGGTGACGGTAATCATACACATGATGTATGACAATTCATTTGATTTGAAATGCTGTTCTTGCGCTTTACTGATGTTTATCAACACTTTTTACAACGATTTAACATACAGTTCATTTTCTGATATTGTAAAATATCTCCAAATGTGTTATAATAAACAACCGAACGTAGCACACGGTCAAATGAACGTGACGTGATTGTCCGTAAAATCGATGATTAAGAGGGGGAATCTTATTTGACAACACATAGCACAACAAGAGAAGATGTATTACAGCAGCTCTCTACCGATATGCAGACCGGACTTTCTACTCAGGAATCAAAAAAACGGCTTGCAGAACACGGGCCGAACAAGTTAAAGGAGAAACGAAAAAAGACAACTCTGCAACGTTTCTTTGAACAGTTTAAGGATCCGATGATATTGATTTTGATTGCGGCGGCAATGGTATCCTTTGTTGTTGCAGTTGTAGAGGGTGAGATCAAGGAGTTTTTTGAGCCCCTCTTGATTCTTTTGATCGTCATTATCAATGCGGTTATGGGTGTCATGCAGGAGAGTAAAGCGGAAAAAGCACTGGATGCTTTGAAGAACATGTCTGCACCGCATGCGCGCGTTCTTCGTGACGGCACGGAACGTATTTTGGATGCTGCTGAGCTTGTAGTGGGTGATGTGATCCACTTAGAGGCAGGTGATTTTATCCCCGCAGATGCAAGACTTTTGGCAAGCGCCGGTTTGAAGAGCGAGGAATCTGCTTTAACGGGTGAATCGGTACCGACAGAGAAGGATGCAAATGCGCTAATTGATGAAAATGCGCCGCTTGGCGACCGCAATAATATGGTGTTTTCCGGATGTAGTATCACATATGGTACCGCAACGGCTGTTGTCACGGCGACAGGTATGCAGACGGAAATGGGTAAAATCGCGAACCTCTTGGATGCAGAAGAGAACGCGCAGACCCCTCTTCAGCAAAAGCTTGCACAGCTTGGCAAGTATCTTGGTATTGTTGCGTTGCTTGCATGCGCGATCATTTTTGTTGTTGGATTGGCAAACGGGATTCCTGTCATGGAGATCTTTATGACATCGGTTTCTCTTGCAGTATCGGCAATTCCGGAGGGACTTCCCGCAATTGTTACGATCGTCCTCTCTATCGGTGTACAGCGGATGGTCAAAAGAAATGCCTTGATCCGTCGTCTTCCCGCAGTTGAGACATTGGGAAGTGCATCCATTATTTGTTCGGATAAGACCGGAACATTAACACAGAACCGTATGACCCTTGTCAAGGCGTATGTTGATGGAACGGACGGAGCAAAGGATTTGACCGACAATAACGATGAACCGATCAAAAATCTTCTTATGTTTGCAACACTTTGCTGTGACGGTTCTGTCGTGTTTGAAAACGGAGAAGAGCAGCACATTGGTGATCCCACCGAAACGGCGATCGTTTTGGCGGCATATAAAAACGGTATGCCAAAGGAAATGCTTCATGCAAGGTATACACGTCTTGCCTCCATTCCGTTTGATTCCGATCGTAAGCTGATGACGACCGTAAATCGGATTGACGGGAAAAACGTCGTTATCGTCAAGGGTGCCTGTGACATGATGATCCCTCGTTGTACCGAAGGAGATCTTGTCCGTGCAAAGCAGGTAACGGAAGAAATGAGTAAGGATGCGCTCCGTGTTTTGGCCGTCGCGTATAAGGAAATCGATACGGTTCCGGAAAATCCTACGTCTGATGACCTTGAACATGGATTGATTTTGATGGGATTGGTTGGTATGATCGATCCTCCCCGTCCTGAGGCAAAGGAAGCTGTTGCACTTTGCCGCCGTGCAGGTATTAAGCCGGTAATGATTACGGGCGATCACGTGGTTACGGCTGCAGCGATTGCCGATGATATCGGTATTCTCGCCGAAGGGGACCGTGCAATTACAGGTGCGGAATTGGATGCTATGACAGAAGCGCAGCTTGATGATGCAGTCGAGCATATCTCCGTTTATGCACGTGTATCACCGGAGAACAAGATCCGTATCGTGAAAGCTTGGCAGCGTAAAGGCAAGGTCGTTTCGATGACCGGTGACGGCGTCAATGATGCCCCCGCCTTAAAAGCGGCAGATATCGGTTGTGCAATGGGTATCACAGGTACAGATGTTGCCAAGGGCGCTGCAGACATGACGTTGACGGACGATAATTTTGCGACGATTGTTCATGCGGTTCGCGAGGGCCGCGGCATTTATGATAACATCAAAAAGGTTGTCGGCTTCTTGCTCGGTACCAACATCGGTGAAGTGATCACTGTATTTGCGGCAATGCTCTTGTGGCATAGACACCGCTGCTTTCGATGCAGCTTCTTTGGATCAATCTGGTGACCGACAGTCTTCCCGCCATTGCACTTGGCATGGAGGATGTGGAGGATGGTATCATGGATCGCAAGCCGAAGCCAAAGGATGAGGGTATCTTCGCCGGGGGACTTGGAATTCGTGTAGTATTGCAAGGGTTGATGTTTGCACTTTTGACACTGATCGCCTTCTATTTCGGTGAGCATGTTACAGGGACACTTGCCGGTGGACAGACGATGGCATTTGCGGTGCTTGCGCTTTCTCAGGTTGTACAGGCATTCAATATGCGTTCCGAGCGCTCGTTGTTCAGGATCGGGTTCTTTACCAATAAGAAGCTGAACATGGCGTGCCTTCTCTCACTTGCTTTGGTACTGCTGCTTCTGTTTACTCCGATCGGTGTTGTGTTTGGCCTTGTCACACTGCCTGCTTCGCTTTATCTTCTTGCACTTGGATTGATTTTGACGCCTTTGTTTGTTATGGAGCTTTGTAAGGCACTTGGGTTGATTCGTCATCACGGTAAGAATCACAATTGATAGAATTAGATGCGGGAGGCTCTTGTGGGTCTCCTGCTTTTTTTGCTATATGCTGAAAATAAGAAGGTGAGATTTCCTTTTTTGAATTTGAGCATTGTTTGGAAAACCGTTGACATTCATTGGTATTTGTGATATAATATCCTTGTTAGTTTGTGCTAACTGAAAAGAAAAATACTGTTCATATATGTGATTTTCAAAGGACAAGGGTGATCATTATGAATTTGCATGAAGCGATTGATGGAAAAGAATACACCATCAAAAAGATCGTTACGGATGATGAGGAACTGAATGCGTTTCTGTTCTCTCTGGGCTGTTATGAAGGAGAACCGATCACGGTGGTATCTCACTTGAATGGCGGTTGTGTTGTTTCTATTAAAGACGGACGTTACAATATCGATAATGAGCTTGCGCGTGCGATTTTGATATAAATGATTCGGCGTTATTTTTTTGCCGCCACGTTAGCGGATGCTAACCAATGGAGCGAGTGATATATGTTTTGGTTCTACTAGGAGGAATAACAGATGAGAATTGCTTTGGCGGGAAACCCAAATAGCGGAAAGACCACCATGTATAATGCACTGACCGGTCGTAACGAAAAGGTAGGAAATTGGGCCGGTGTTACGGTTGAAAAGAAAGAGTGTCCTATAAAGAAGAGCTTTCATACGGGCGAGCATGAGCTTATCGCGGTCGACCTTCCCGGCGCATATTCCATGTCTCCGTTTACGTCTGAGGAGAGTGTTACAAGTACATATATTCAAAACGAAAGCCCTGATGTCATCATTAACATTGTAGATGCGACGAATCTGAGCAGAAGTCTCTTCTTCACAACACAACTCCTGGAGCTCGGGATCCCTGTTGTTGTGGCTCTGAATAAATCCGATATCAACGAAAAAAAGGAAACCAAAATTGATTGTGAGGCGCTTGCCCGAAAGCTTGGATGTCCTGTCATTGAAACGGTTTCAACTGCGGCTGACGGTCTTTCTGCATTGATTGCTGAGGCGGTGCAAGTCATTGGTCATCGGCAGACGGCACCGTATACACAGACCAATGTTGACTTAAGTGACAAAAAAGCCGTAATGAATGCAGACAAGAAGCGTTATGCGTTTGTAAACAGTATCGTTGCAAGGGTAGAAACACGAAAGATTTTTACAAAAGACAGAACGCCACAAGATAAGCTTGATTTGATCTTGACAAACAAATGGCTCGGTATTCCGATTTTTGCCGTTGTGATGTTTCTTGTTTTTCAGATCTCGCAGGCATGGCTCGGACCTTGGATCGCAGAGGGTGTTACTTTTTCCGACCGCGTAACGATTCCCGGATTGGTTACGCTGATCGATATGTTTAAGGAATGGGTCTCAGGACTTCTGGAGGGCAGTAATCCCTTCCTCTCGGCATTGCTGACAGAGGGTATCATCGGTGGTGTCAGTGCTGTCGTGGGATTTTTGCCGCTTGTTATGATCATGTATTTTATGATCGCACTTTTGGAAGATTGCGGATATATGGCGCGTGTTTCTGTCGTGCTTGATCCGATCTTCAAAAAAGTTGGTCTTTCCGGTAAGTCGGTCATTCCGTTTGTTATCGGAACCGGTTGCGCGATTCCCGGTGTTATGGCGTGCCGCACGATTCGTAATGAACGGGAACGCAGAGCGACCGCAATGCTCGCACCGTTTATGCCATGCGGTGCAAAGCTTCCTGTTATTGCATTGTTTTCGGGTGCATTTTTCGGTGATGCGACGTGGGTCGGTACGCTGATGTATTTTGTTGGCATCCTGGTCATCCTTTTGGGGGCACTGTTGATCAATAAAATTACAGCATATCGGGCAAGAAAATCGTTCTTCATTATTGAACTGCCCGAGTACAAAATTCCTTCCTTCAAAAGAGCCTTTTTTTCCATGTGCGGACGGGGTTGGTCTTATATTGTGAAGGCGGGTACCATTATTCTTTTGTGTAATGCGGTTGTTTTCGTAATGCAGTCCTTTGATTTCAGACTTCAGCTTGTTGAAACGGGTGCTGAGAGTACCTCGATCCTTGCAACGATTGCTGGTCCGATTGCTTACATTTTGATTCCTGTCATCGGTATCAAGGCCTGGCAAATGGCTGCCGCTGCTGTAACCGGCTTTATTGCGAAAGAAAATGTAGTCGGTACACTTGCGGTATGCTTCAGCATTTCCAATCTCATCAACACAGATGAGCTTGTGATGGTTGAAGGTGCAGGCGCAGATGTTGCAGCGGTATTCGGATTAACAAAGGCTGCAGCATTGGCTTATCTGATGTTTAATTTGTTTTCGCCTCCGTGCTTTGCGGCAATTGGCGCCATGAATTCCGAAATGAAGTCTGCAAAATGGCTTTGGGGAGGAATTGCGCTCCAACTCAGTGTCGGATATACGCTTGGCTTCTTGGTATATCAGATCGGAACACTGATCATGACCGGTTCATGCGGTGCAGGATTTATTCCCGGACTGATTGCTGTAGGCGTGATCGCGGCAATCATTGTGGTGTTGTGTGTTCGTGCTGAGAAAAAGGGAACTGCGAACCGTAAGACAGTGCCGAATATGTGATGTGAGGAACGTGATATGATCGATTATATTGTTTTGGCGGTCATTGTATTGATCGTCGGACTGGCCGCGTATTATGTGTACCGTGCGAAAAAACGGGGCAGATGTTGTATCGGATGCTCAGAAAGCGGATGTACCTGCTGTGAAAAGAATGATGGTAATGCTCCGTGCAGCGGATGTCACAAAGGGAAATAAACAATAAAAGAATTGCCGTATGTAAGAATCCTACATACGGCAACTTTTTTATAACGGTTAATCAAGCCAGGATCCGAAGCCGATGGCGATCGGCAGACCGTTGAAATCCAATTCTTCAAACGGGACTTGTGTAATGGTGCTGGCGGGGTACGGTGCGATGTCGGAAATTCCGTATTTGAGCATTTTTTCAGCCAACGCTTTATTGTATTCCCAACGCATATTTGACCAATTTGCGTACGCGGCATCTGTAATGTCCATAAAACCGAATTTCAGAGCAGTGGCTTCGTCTTCAGAGATAGAGCCATTCGCAATATGAGGTGCAAGCGCTTTTTGGAAAATCCTTGATAAGGTATTGCTGACCGGATCCAATTTCTGCATAGCAAAGGAACAGATGACATCCAGCTGTATGGAACTCTTATCAATATGCGCACGCTGTTCCTCCGTTTCGGCGGCTTCCATCGCAGCATTGAAATACTGATAGCCCTTGATAACTGTTTCATTGGGGAAAAGTTGAATGGCATTCAGTTCCTCAAAAAGACCCATCCAATCGATGTTTTTGTAGTCACGCAGCTGCTCGGGTGTGAATTCGGGGATTTTCAGCTCGTTGATTGCTGCAGAGGTTGCATCGGGGTCGATGGGGAAGAGTTTCAGAGGGTTGGAATATGTTCCGACACAGTCTGCACAGTTTTTCATTGAGAGATCAATAAACGCGCGGATGTTTTCCCATCCGGGACCGTAGTATGCCTTCAGAAAATCATCCATATAAGCATAATACTGCTCTTGTGACATATAGGGATCCCACATCAGACGGGCAAGCAGATACGCACGAAGTTCGCTGAACTCGCCGTTTGTGTCATAAATATTTCCTTGTGAGTACATATATTTGACATTACTGTCGGCATACAGGCGCATATTGTGCCACTGAGCATCAAAATTTGGCAGGATCGTATTGTAGCAAAGGAAATCTGCAGTATAATCATAGATCGCAAGCTTGTCGCAGATATCTCCCCAAGCAGTGAGGATCTATGCAAAGGTTGTATTCGCAGGAACCTGTAGATACGCTTCTTCTGTTGCACACTCGGAAAGAGGATGACTGTGGCAAAATTCGTAAGGACACATCTGAATGACGATATTATCGGCAGGAACAATACCGCCCAAGGGGGGCATTACAGATAGTGTGTATGCAAAAATTGTGATCAATGTATTTGGATAGGTATCTCCGATCTCGGATGCTATGCGGTTATAAAAGTTAAGGTAGTGGCCGGAATAACCGTACAGGTTAATCGATGCGCGGCAATCCTCACAACTACAAACGGCAGCAGGGCCGACATCACCGTGTCCCAAATTGATGACCACAAAATCATCGGGATTTTGCGGAAGGGAATCCATGACGTAATTCCGTACTGCTTCATAGGTCGATTCTTTCAGCAAGCAGGGTTCAAGTCCC
>JAFQMO010000133.1 GCA_017414385.1 Clostridia bacterium | reverse complement strand
CGTCAGAAGCCGCTGTCCTCGTACAGTCTGAACGCCGATTATTATTGGTATGAGATCGGGGACGTCATTTCCATTGGTGATGTGAACGGTCTGTACTATTGCTTCCCGAAGGGGGACGGCGATATCGTTGCCAAAACACGTCTTGCAACGGAGGAGCTGTACTCTATTCTGACCAAGGAGCGGGAGGAGAAGCGACAGAAACGCGCGCAGTCTCCCCATCCTGATCTGTAATCAAAAAAGAGTGTTGCATTCCAATGCAACACCCCCGACAAAATACAGCGTTTCACCCATTCAGGATTTCGTTTTTGCGTGCTGTATACGAAAGAACACAGTGTTTATGACATATATGCGCGGGACTGCTGCAGGTTTTCCACTTGCAGCAGTCCCTTTTCATTTTATTGATTTGCCATTTTTTTCAGATTGGCCTCTTCAATGGTCTCGATCTCATACGGTGTCGTCTGATAGACATAGTAGTTGAGCCAGTTTGAGAAGAGAAGATTTGCGTGCGCACGCCATGTGACCATCGGATACTGTGTATCGTCGTCATTGGGATAATAGTTGTAGGGCACGTCAATGGGGAGATTGGCGTTTTTGTCGCGCAGATATTCCTTCTCCAGCGTATCGGGATCGTATTCGGAGTGACCTGTGATGAAGACTTGATTGTATTTTTCGCTTTCGATGGCATAGATACCCGCAAGCGGTGAGGATGCCATGATCGTCAATTCGTCGACTGCCTCGACATCCTCTCTTCGGATCGTTGTGTGACGGCTGTGCGGCGCATAAAAGACATCGTCAAAGCCGCGCATCAGCGTATTATCCTGGTTTTCGACCACGTGCGGAAATACACCGAAGAGCTTTTTCTCAAGCGGATATTTCTTGATACCGTAATGGTAATAAAGACCTGCCTGTGCGCCCCAGCAGATGTGGAGCGTGCTGTGAACATGACGGCGGCTCCAATCCATGATCGTACAAAGCTCGTCCCAATATCCGACCTCCTCAAACGGCATCTGCTCCACTGGTGCGCCGGTGATGATCATGCCGTCGAATTTTTCGCGGCGGATCTCATCAAAGGTACGGTAAAACATCAGAAGATGCTCGGCGGAGGTGTTTTTGGACTGATGGGTCGCCATTTGCAGAAGCGTCAATTCCACCTGCAGGGGAGAATTGCCCAGCAATCTGGAAAACTGTGTTTCTGTGACGATCTTGGTCGGCATCAGATTCAAAAGTAGGATCCGCAGAGGACGGATATCCTGCGTGACGGCACGGTTCTCCGTTATGACGAAGATATGCTCGTCGGCAAGTGTCTGAACGGCAGGTAATTCATTTGGAATCTTAATGGGCATAGAAAAGGTCTTCCTTTCGGTTGGTTGATGAAATGAGGATCACAGTACCGCCAAGGCTGCCTCAATATCCTCAATGAGGTCTTCTGCCGACTCCAGACCGCCGGAGAGACGGATGAGATCGGGAGAAACGCCTGCAGCCGCAAGCTCAGCATCGGTCATCTGACGGTGTGTGGTGCTTGCCGGATGCAGACAGCAGGTACGTGCGTCCGCTACGTGTGTTTCGATGGCGGCAAGCTTCAGATTACACATAAAGGTCTCAGCTGCTGCACGTCCGCCCTTAACACCGAAGCTGACGACGCCGCAGGTGCCCTTGGGCATATATTTTTGTGCAAGCTCGTGATAGGGATTGTCGGGGAGAGAGGGGTGATTGACCCAGGTGATCTTCTCATGCTTTGCGAGATATGCAGCAACGGCTGCGGCATTGGCGCAGTGACGCTCCATTCTGACGTGCAGGGATTCCAGACCCATATTGAGCAGGAATGCATTCTGCGGCGCCTGGACGGAACCGAAGTCACGCATCAGCTGAGCGGTTGCCTTTGTAATGAACGCGCCTTCTTTTCCGAAGCGCTCTGCATAGGTGATGCCGTGATAGCTTTCATCGGGCGTGGTCAGTCCGGGGAACTTCTCGGCATGTGCCATCCAGTCAAAGCTGCCGGAGTCAACGATACATCCACCGACAGCCGCACCGTGACCGTCCATATACTTGGTTGTGGAGTGGGTAACGATGTCAGCGCCCCATACGAAGGGATTGCAGTTGACCGGTGTTGCAAAGGTGTTATCGATGATCAGCGGAACACCGTGTGCGTGCGCAGCACGGGCAAATCTTTCAATATCGAGCACAACGAGAGAGGGATTGGAGATCGTTTCACCGAATACTGCCTTTGTGTTGGGACGGAAGGCAGCCTCAAGCTCCTCATCGGAGCAGTTGGGATCAACGAATGTAAATTCAATGCCCATGCGCTTCATGGTCACGGAGAACAGGTTGAAGGTTCCACCGTAAATGGCAGCGGAGGAGATGACGTGATCGCCTGCCGATGCAATGTTAAACACGCTGTAAAAGCTTGCAGCCTGGCCGGAGGAGGTCAGCATTGCAGCAGTTCCGCCTTCCATTTCCGCGATCTTTGCGGCAACGGTGTCACAGGTGGGGTTCTGCAGACGGGAGTAGAAATAACCGCTTGCCTCAAGATCGAACAGCTTGCCCATATCGGTTCCCGTTTCGTAACGGAAGGTGGTGGATTGAATGATTGGGATCTGACGGGGCTCGCCGTTTCCGGGGGTATAGCCGCCCTGTACGCATTTTGTTTCCATACGGTAATTTTTTTTCATGAGTTCCAAATCCTTTCTGTGATCAAAAATAAAAAAACGTCTCAAATCCAGGGCATATGGATGCCGCTTTTCTTTGAGACGGGAGATCGCATTCCCGCGGTACCACTCAAATTGCATCCGCAAAGTAAACTCGGATGCCGCTCTTTTTTTGGACTGTCCTTCAGTCCTGTGCCTTTACGCGGCACAACGGGCGGGCCTGACGTACGGATCCTGAGATCATACCTCGACCGACCGGCTCAGAAGCCATAGATTTTGCTGCTCCGTACACGGCTTGCACCGACCACCGTCTCTCTGCTCCGGCTTGCACACATATCCTCTTCGTCATTGCCTTTGGACTATTCATCATTATACAATATTTTCCCCGTATTGTCAAGGGTTTTTGCGAAAACGGCGGTACACCTCTGTTGTCGTGATCGGGGAAATTTCGTTGACATTTGTACGATCCTGTGTTATAATTACTAAATAAAGAGGACTGTTTTGCAAAAAGTATGTTTCTGACGGGATCGGGGGTGTGTCAGATGAAAAAATGGGCATGGATCCTATTGCTTGCGATGTTTGCGGCTGCGTGTGCTGCGTACTGCGGCAGGAAAACAAGGATACGAAAACGAAAAAAGAACCGTCTTCCCCAAAGAACTGTGACGGTAAAGGCGCCGCTGTGTCCGATGATACCGCGGACAATGATAATACAGAAATGACAGACGGAGGAGCTGCATCGATGACACTTACGGATAACAAATGGCTTCAGGCGATGACGTTCAACCTTCTGTACGACATTGGACGCAGGGCGGGTGACCGTGCGGCACGTGTTTGTACCGTGATCGAACAGGTGATGCCCGATACCTTCGGTGTTCAGGAGGCGACAGGAGCGTGGATGCGGATCCTGACGGAGCGTTTTGGCGATCTTTATGAATCGATCGGTGTTTCCAGAGACGGTACGGATCATCCCGAAGGGGAATACAGTGCGATCTTTTACAGAAGGGGAATGTTCCGTGAAATCGAGAGCGGAACAAAATGGCTTTCCGATACACCCGATGCGGTGTCGAAGGTGGAGGAATCCTCTCATCCGCGGATCCTGACATATGCGCTTTTGGAGCGATGCTCGGACGGTCGGCAGATCCTGTATGTCAACACCCATCTGGAGCATACAACGGAGGTCGCCCGCGTGAAGCAGACGGCGTATTTGCTTGCCTTCCTTTCCGCATACACGGATGTTCCGATCGTACTGACGGGAGATTTCAATGAGGTCTGCGAAAAGGATTCCATTTGCATGGTTGAGAATTTCGGTCTGACGGATTCATCAACGATTGCCGATCAGGCGTACAGGAGAACGACCTTCTCCGGCTTTTGTCCGGATGGGGGCGTGACCATTGACTATGTTTTTGTCAATGAGGACCGCATCGAGATCGCCGACTACCGTGTCATCGACGAGATGGTCGACGGCGATTATCCCTCCGATCATTTTCCTGTGGTGGTTCGTTATCGGATCAAGGATGATCTGTAAATCTTATCATGCTATCGCAGTGGGGAAAGATAAATCTTGGAAACATATGATCTTAGCACAACAGGAGGCATTACCGATGAAAAAAACAGTATGGTTCTTGCTCCTTTTGATGCTTGCGATTGGATGTATCGCATGCAGCGGTAAGGGGGGATCGAAAGCGGATACCACCGATGCATCATCGGACAGTATCTCCGACACGACGGCGGAGGAGCCCGCAGAGATGATCTCATTTGAGGATCTGCAGATGTACAGGATCATTCGTCCCGAACGGTCTGATGATCTGCTTGTCGCGGAAATTTCTGCTTTGGCGCGGGAAATACGTATGTTCGCGCCCGATATGATATTGCGGGATGATTATGTTCAGGAAAACGATCCGAGCTCGACGGACAGAATTGAGCCGTATGAGATCCTGATCGGTGCAACAAACCGTCCCGAAAGTCAGGAATTCATTGCATCATTTGACCGGACTCGCGATTTTGGATATGCGATGATCAACGGAAAGATCGTCATTGCGGGAACAACGACAGAGACGACCCGGCTTGCGATTGCACTGTTTCGGGAGAATGTCTTATCTGCGGCAAAGGACAGAGAAGACTGCTTTTACAGTGCTGAGGATGACCGCTCTGTAACAGACCGGTATGCGCTCGATGTATTCGAGATCGGCGGGATCCCGATTTCCGAATATACAGTGGTATATCCTGCGGAGAATACGGTCGGAGAGGCATATTGCGCAGAATGGCTTGCGAAAAGGATCGATGCGCTTGCAGGCAAAAGACTCTCGGTTGTGACCGATGCTGCACCGGAGGCTGCGCATGAGATCCGTATCGGACGGACTGTACGGGATGAGGCGGCGACGATGCCGACAACGGAGACATACGGTATCACTGTCGGAGACGGACATGTTCAGATCTGTGCGGAGGCTCCGTATGTGCTGCTTGCGGGGTGCGGCGCACTTGCCGCAGGCGATGATGTACCTGCCGATGGAAAAGAGCTGCGGATACCGGACGGAACGGAGATTTTGACGGCTGTTGACACCACAGAGCTTCAGGCGATGTCGTT
>JAFQMO010000132.1 GCA_017414385.1 Clostridia bacterium | reverse complement strand
TTCCGTCAGAAGATCATGCAGGGTGTGGCAAGAGGAGGTACAAAGGGATGAGAATTCGAGGTAAGCTTCTTTTTCCGATCCTGATCTTCCTTGCAGCATTGACACTTTTATCCTGCCATGGATCTGATGAAAAGAACGCATTTGCGGTTCCTGATGCTTTGGATGAGGGGCGGACATACGAGATCACCTTCTGGGCGAAGAACGATACAAATGTTACGCAAACACGGATCTATGAAAAGGCCATCCGGGATTTTGAGGCATTGTATCCGAATATCAAGATCAATCTCCGTTTGTACACGGACTACGGCAGAATCTATAATGATGTTATTACCAACATTGCGACACAGACAACACCGAATGTATGTATCACCTATCCCGATCATATTGCAACCTATATGACCGGAACCAATGTGGTCGTTCCGCTCGATTCGTTGTTTGCCAATGATAAGTATGGTCTGGGGGGCAGTGAGCTTCGTTTTGATTCACCGAAGGAGGATGAGATCGTTTCAAAGTTCCTTGATGAATGTATGATCAACGGTGTGCATTATGCGATCCCGTATATGCGTTCCACGGAAGCGTGTTACATCAATAAGACATACGTAGAGGCACTCGGCTATACACTTCCCGAGGTTTTGACATGGGATTTCATTTGGGAGGTTTCAGATGCGGCGACAGCAAAGGATGCAGACGGAAACTATCTCGTGAACGGCCAAAAGGTAATGATCCCCTTCATTTACAAATCGACGGATAATATGATGATCCAGGCGTTACGTCAGATGGGGGCAGAGTATTCCTCGTCGGACGGCGAGATCCTTTTGTTTCACGATCAAACAAAGGACTTTTTGCGGACAGTTGCGGCACACGTAAAAACCGGTGCATTTTCGACCTTCAAGATTTCGAGCTATCCGGCAAATTTTTTGAATGCGGGACAGTGTATTTTTGCAATTGACTCCACTGCCGGCGCAACATGGATGGGAACAGATGCTCCGCTCTCCGATATCAGTGAAGAGGCAGTCGTGAATTTTGAAACAGTCGTTATGGCGATTCCTCAGTTTGACCCCGAATCGCCGCAGATGATCTCACAGGGACCGTCGGTTTGCGTATTCAATAAGGAGGATCCGCAGGAGGTTCTTGCTTCGTGGCTGTTTGCACAGTATTTGCTGACAAATGAGGTCCAGATCGCGTATGCGCAAACGGAAGGGTATTTGCCGGTAACGTCCAAGGCACAGAGATCAGAGGAATATACCACATATATTTCCCGCTGCGGTGAAGACAATGCGTTGTATTATGATGTAAAGATCAATGCGTCGCTTCTTCTGATGGAGAATATTGAGAATACCTTTGTTACCCCGGTGTTCAACGGGTCCGCGTCTCTCAGAAATGCCGCGGGACAGCTGATTGAAAATGTAACAAAATCGATCCGACGCAAGGAGACGGTCGATGATGCTTATATGGAGGAGATGTTTTCGGACGTAGCCTCGCTGTACCGCTTGGATATTGACGGCGATAACAGCGGGATCAGCGGAAAGAAAACCAATCTCGGTCCGCTTCCGACCACTGCAAGAGTATTGTTGATATCACTTGGCACCGCGTGGATATTTATACTCTTTTTTGGAATAAAAACGCTTGTGAAATCGAAGTTAAAATAAAAAAATTCGGCAAAAGTATTGACATTATTTTATTTTTATGTATAATATAGGGTAAGTTAGTCATTCTAACAATCTATTTTTAGGAGAAAGAAAAATGAAAAAGTTTTTGACACTGTTGTTGGCATGTGTGCTCGTATTTTCCTTGGCAGCATGCGGCAAAACAACAAATGACAACAAGGATTCCGATACTGAGAGCCAGTCTGTAGCAGATACGGCTGATGCTGTGGATACCGCTGACACCGCTGACACCGCAGATACGGCAGATACGGCAGATACGGCAGCAGATACAGCAGCAGACACTGCAGATACAACCGACATCGGTGATGCTACGGATGTTAAGTCTGAAGGTGTTATGACATACGCTGAGTATGTTGCAGCAGAGCTCGATGCTGAGGTCGTTATCGAAGCATATGTTCAGGCAAAGCAGGGCTGGTGGGATAAC
Source organism: Clostridia bacterium (assembly GCA_017414385.1). GTDB lineage: Bacteria > Bacillota > Clostridia > Oscillospirales > CAG-272 > RGIG3925. The sequence continues at coordinate 3,508 of JAFQMO010000132.1, read as the reverse complement.
AAGGCAACTGTTTATGCTCAGGATAAGGATGGTGCTTACTTCCTTTATGATATGGCATGCTCTGAAGAGGATTATGCACTGCTTGAGGTTGGTACCAAGATTAAGGTTACCGGTTACAAGGCTGAGTGGTCCGGTGAGATTGAGATCATCGACGCTACCTTCGAGATCCTGGAGGGCAACTATGTCGCTGAGGCGCTTGATGTAACAGAGCTTCTCGGTACAGATGAGCTTATCAACCATCAGAATCAGTTTGTTACCTTCAAGGGCATGACTGTTGAGGCATCCAAGGATGCTGACGGAAATGATGTTGCGTTCCTTTATAACTGGGACGGTTCCGGCGCTGAGGGTACTGACAGTGACTTGTATTTCAACGTTTCCTATAACGGACAGACATACAGCTTTGTTATTGAGTACTATCTGTGCGGTGCGGATACCGATGTTTATAAGGCTGTTCAGAACCTGTCTATCGGTGATACCATCGATCTTGAAGGCTTCCTGTATTGGTATAACGGTGTAAATCCCCACATTACTGCAATCAGCGCAGCTGAATAATCTCGGGTTGATTCTGAAAACTTAATAATAAGGGATAAAAACGGAATAGTTGGCACTGTATCAGCTCTTCCGTTTTTTCTTTTATCACGGATCCTGAGATAATACTTATGATATGATTATTGAGCATTGTTCCCGTTAACGGAATAACGGAAACAATGCTTGGATAATATGAAATTTTTTGAAAGGAATATCATTTATGAGACTTTATGTAACAGAATTGGGTGCGATTGGTGACGGTGTAACCTCCAATACTGCCATTTTTAATGAGGCGGTTGTAAAGGTTGCAGAAGCAGGTGGAGGTCAGGTTGTTGTTCCTGCAGGAACGTATATCTCCGGAACGATCAAGCTTTTGAGCAACGTACATCTTTATCTGGAGGCAGGTGCCAAGATTCTTGGTGCGGAGCAGGGAGAGTTTGTCTCCATCAAGGGTGACAGTACGCCTGCGTTGATCGTAGGTGACAGCGTTGACAATGTTGGTGTTGAAGGCCACGGTATTGTTGAAATCAATGGCACTTATCCGAACAGACCTTATGTCATTTTGATGAATCACTGTACCAATGTAACTGTTCGCGACGTTTCATTGTATGACCACGGCGGATATTGGGTAACCCTTCACAACATGTGTGAAAATGTTACGCTGGATAGCATCATTATTGATTCCAGAGGTGCAGAAAACGGTGACGGCCTTGATTTCTGGGGCTCGAAGAACGTTACGATCTCCAACTGTAAAATTAATGCAGGTGATGATGCAATCAGCTTAAAGACGGGTCCTAACGAGCCTTGTATCAACTTTATGATCACAAACTGTGTGTTCTCCTCTGACTGGGCAGGCATTCGTATCGGTCCGGAGAGCTGGGGCGATATGCGCAATATTACGATCAGCAACTGTGTTTTCAACGACTGCAGCGATGCATTGAAGATTCAGCTTGTTACAGAATGCCAGATGGAGGATATTACCTTCTCTAATCTTGTAATTGTCAATACCTGCCGTGCGCTTTGTATGACATACAGTCCTGAATTGAAGTATCAGACCCGCAAGGATCAGTTCTACGGCAAGATGAGAAGAATGATGTTCAGCAATATTATTTGCAAGAATGGCGGTCGTAGTGAGCATCAGCGCTTCCATGAGGAGCAGATGATCATTCAGGGTATGCCCGGTGCACCGATTGAAGATCTTTCTTTTGACAATGTACAGTTCATTTGCTCCGGCGGCGGTGTCGTTGACGAAAAGAACGGTATTCTGGTTCCCGAGCATTGTCTGTATGAGAATTTCTATCCGGAATTCTTGCCGCGCGAGCTGCATGCCGATGAGGATAACCATCATCCCGCTGCTTGTATGTACATCAACCATGCGAACAGAATCAAGTTTACCAACTGTAATTTCGATACTGTTGCGACAGACGGACGTCCCGCAATCGTTGCAAATGATGTCCACAATGCGAAGTTCTTAATGTGCTCGACCAACGTTGAGGCAGGACTTCTTCGTTACTATGATGTCGACGGATTGTCTGTTATTGCATGCGACGGTTCTGTGGAACCTATATCTGATGCAATGGCGAAGCAGTGCGATGAATTCAAGGCCTTTACCAAGAACAATATCGATAATATCGTAAACAGTGAGCGTTATAAGAAAGAGCTTGGTTCTATGGATCACGTTATTTCCGTACCTCATGAAGAGGGTCAAGGTATTACAGTTCCGAGCTTTATGTATCATCATGAAAAAGCCGTCGAGAAGACCTATTTGAATCTTGGTAATATGAAGGGATCTCCGAGGGTCATGATCAACGGTAAGGAAGTGTTCTTCTGGGATCGTGGAAACTGCCCTGCATACAATTACGGCAGAGTGCCGCTCGTTATTGATATCAGCGATACAATTGAGGTTGGTGATAATGAGATCGAGATTCTGCTTGAGGGTGCTCTCAGACAGTTCCGTTCACCTACCTTTGATGTTTATACATCCAAACAGTAATGAATTAGCAATGGCATAGCAAGGGGAAGTTGTTTTGCTGTAATGGGGTTCTTGGCGACGGAAGACTGTTGCTTTGGCATCTCGACACAGTAACGGCAGCATCCTGAACAGGGCGGACAAAACGGTTTCCGCCCTGTTGTGCCATTTTGTTGCGGATCGTTTTTTGACCGAGGCTGATCCTTATTTGAGTAAGGGGCCCTCGATACCGTCATTGGCGACAAAAATCGAATGTAAAAGCAAAGTATAGATTTTGATTAATCAAACGTAAGTTAACAATTTAGGGAATATTCATATCGTGAACCGATGATTTACTGCGTAAGCAGTGGAATGATCTTTGAGAGGTGTTTTTATGAATCTTTATATTACAGATTTGGGAGCTGTCAGTGACGGCGTTACATCGAACACTGCCATTATCAATGAGGCAATTGAAAAAGTACATGCGGCAGGTGGCGGTCAGGTTATTGTTCCGCCCGGAACCTTTTTCTCCGGATCTATCGTCTTGAAGGATAATGTCCATTTATATATGGAATCCGGAAGTAAGATTTTTGGCAGCGGAGATCCTGCAGATTATCCGAACGGCGCTTTGGTTTTTGCAAATCATGCAGATAATATTGGCGTGGAAGGTCACGGCATTATAGAGATCACACAGCCATTTGATGAGGCAAAGCGTCCCAATGTCATTAAAATGGAATCTTGCTCCAATGTTACTGTCCGTGATGTATCGCTGTACGATCACGGTGCGGCATGGGTAACACTGTTTAGCCGTTGCTTCAATGTGACCCTTGACGGAATCATCATTGAGTCCCGTGACTGTGATAATGGTGACGGACTTGACTTCTGGGGCTCCACAAATGTATCTATCTCTAATTGTAAGATCCGTGCCGGTGATGATGCCATTGGCCTGAAAACAGGACCGGATGCGGCGTGCGTGAACTTTATGATCACAAATTGTGTTTTGAACTCGAACTGGGCGGGTGTTCGTATCGG
>JAFQMO010000131.1 GCA_017414385.1 Clostridia bacterium | reverse complement strand
CCAGTGGAACGCTGAGGAGCTTGAAGCTCACCTTCCCGCAAACGTTAAATCCTACATCGCAAACAACAACATCAACTTCTACACCATCGACGCAACTTCTCTCGCAACGAAGAAGATCGGTAACGCAAAGGTTAAGAACACTGTTCTTCAGTCTGCATTCTTTGCTCTTGCGAATATCCTTCCCAAGGATGATGCAATCGAGTACATGAAGAAGATGGCATACAAGTCCTACATCAAGAAGGGACAGGCAATGGTCGATCTCAACTATGCTGCGATCGATGCAGGTGCTGATGCGTTCGTCAAGATCGATGTTCCTGCTTCCTGGAAGGATGCAGGTGTTGATGCTCCCAAGGCTGCACACGAGGGCGCAAGAGCAGACCTGATCGACTTCGTCAACAACGTTGTTGAGCCCGTTGATGCAATGGCAGGTGACAAGCTCCCTGTTTCCGCATTCGAGAAGTATGCTGACGGTCAGTTCCCGCAGGGTTCTGCTGCATTCGAAAAGCGCGGTGTTGCGGTTATGGTTCCCACATGGTATCCTGAAAACTGTATCCAGTGTAACAACTGTGCATTCGTATGTCCTCATGCAGCGATCCGTCCGTTCGCTCTGACAGAAGAGGAAGCAGCAAATGCACCTGCAGTTACAAAGTACACTGCAAAGCCTGTTATTAAGACAAACTACAAGTTTACAATGGCAATCAGCCCGCTCGACTGTATGGGTTGTACTCTTTGTGTTAAGGCTTGTCCCGTTACTGCAAAGGCACTTAAGGATGCAACTGCAGTTGCAAACGAGCAGTATCCCGACGATCCTAAGAAGGCAGCAAAGGAAGCAGCAAAGATCGCAGCTCCCAAGACTGCACTCGCTATGGTTCCCCAGGCTCAGGAATCCGCACAGCAGGCAGCATTTGACTGGGCTGTTGCAAACGTTTCCGAGAAGAAGGAGCTTATCAATGCAACTGTCAAGGGCAGTCAGTTCAAGCAGCCGCTGCTTGAGTTCTCCGGCTCCTGTGCAGGTTGTGCTGAAACCTCTTACGCACGTCTGATCACTCAGCTGTTCGGTGAGAGAATGTATATCTCCAACGCTACCGGCTGTTCCTCCATTTGGGGTGGCTCCGCTCCCGCAACGCCTTACACGGTTAACCGTGAATCCGGCCGCGGTCCCGCATGGGCAAACTCTCTGTTTGAGGATAACGCTGAGCACGGTCTCGGTATTTATCTCGGTCAGAAGACCATCCGCGAGAGCTACATTGAAAAGGTTCGTGCACTGCTTGTACGTTATCAGGAAATGGGCGTAACCGAAGAGTGGACCGGTTGTCTGGAAGGCTACCTGAACACATTGGATGATGCTAAGGCAAACACTGCAGCTGTTGAGCATATGTGCGCAATGCTTCAGGATGACGTTGATCGCGGCACCTGCGAGACTGTTCCCGCAGAAAGAGAGATCCTTGAAGGTAAGGATTACCTCGCTAAGAAGTCCGTATGGATCTTTGGTGGTGACGGTTGGGCATATGATATCGGCTTCGGCGGTCTCGACCATGTTCTCGCTTCTGGCGAAGATGTTAACATCATGGTATTCGATACCGAGGTTTATTCTAACACCGGCGGTCAGGCATCCAAGGCTTCCCAGATGGGTCAGGTTGCACAGTTTGCAGCAGCAGGTAAGGCAATCGGCAAGAAGAACCTTGCAGAGATCGCAATGTCCTATGGCTACGTATATGTTGCACAGATCGCTATGGGCGCTGATATGAACCAGACCCTCAAGGCTATGACAGAGGCAGAAGCATACCACGGTCCTTCCATCATCATCGCGTACGCTCCTTGTGAGATGCACGGTGTTAAGGGTGGTATGCAGAACTGTCAGGCTGAAATGAAGAAGGCTGTTGAAGCAGGTTACTGGCAGATGTTCCGTTACAATCCTGCGCTCAAGGCAGAAGGTAAGAATCCCTTCTCCCTCGATTCCAAGGAGCCTACCGGCAGCTACGTTGACTTCATCAAGTCCGAGACTCGTTATGCACGTCTTGCTCAGTCCTTCCCCGAGAGAGCAGAAGAACTCTTTGCAAAGGCAGAGGCTGCATCCAAGGCGAAGTACGAGAGACTCACAAAGTTTGTCAAGCTTTACGAGGAAGAATAATCTGCAAATATTGCGAATCCCGCATCATAAAAAGGGTACTGCACGTCATCGTGCAGTACCCTTTGCTTTTGTATGGAATCAAACAAAACGTATTTCGATACGGCCAAGGTTGTTTTCGGCATCAATATAAAGCGTGGGACCGTTCGGATCGCCGCCGTTTTGGGGATTATCAATGTACCCCAAATTGTTTTCTGTTTCCAATGACAGTGACCAGGATGCGGGGATGGATACCGTTGTTTGACCGAGATTGTTTTCAATCAGCAAATGGGCGCCGCCTTGATAGCTTTCGATATTGGTAAAGTAAACAGCGGTAGATCCAAGATCATTTTCAATATGTTTATGATGAAAATCCGAACAGTCAATATAGACGGTGTTCTTTCCAATACCAATGTGGCCGGAGATATGTGAGTTTTGTTTGAATGTGATCTTATGATTACCAAACAACAGGTGCAGCGCAATATCAATGAGCAGCGTACAAAGCAGCAGGAGCCAGTTGTTGATCAGGTTCGGATCTGTACGGCCGCAAAGATGTGCGATGTTTGATTCAAGCAGCATGAACAGAATTGCCAAATACCAAATAAAATGCGTTTTGGATCGGCGGATACTGACAACTGCGATGCAGATGACAATGGTACAGAGGATGATACGTGGAACGGACAAGCCTCCTGCAAATGTAGTTAAAAATGTCAGCAAGCCGAGACTTTCGAGAATCAGTGCTGCGGCGATCAGCAAGAGCGTGATACCGAGAATGAAGGATCTGAAGTTACTGTTTTTCATAATGATGAAGCCTCATTTCTTGAATTTTTTCGTAAAGACGCTTATAATAGGAACACGAGAAATATGTCATTTTTTCGCAGTCTGTAAACCCGATCTCGCCGTTACCGACAAGCTCACGTCGCAGTCTGCCAATATGCATGACATTGACAATACATGATTTGGACACACGGACAAAGCTGATTGGAAGCAGATGCTCCAGATTCGACAAAGTATACGGTGCGGTGTAGAGTGCGGCCTTTGTGTGCGCATATACATGGTTGTCGCCGCTTTCGAAATACAGAATGTCACTGTGAGCTACAATGTAATCGGTGTTGTCACGGGTCAGTCGGATGGCGCTGCCTTCGGATAATGCAGATTCAATGGCGTTCATGATCCGTTGGCATCGCTCTGATGGCGCCCGGCAGCGTATGACGATCTCTTCTTCGGCTTGCTCGGAAAATTCGAAGCGGATATGCAAGTGATACTCACCTCCGTTGTTTCTTTACTAACATTATAACGCGGTTTGCAAAATTTGTAAATAGTATTTGCGTGACAGGTCGAAAAAGGCTGCTGACAGGTCGAAATATCGCAGATACAACAAAAGGCTTGGCCGTTTTCACGGTCAAGCCTTTGCTCGTGTTATTTTACAACGATATTGATGATTTTTCCGGGAACGAAGATTTCCTTGACGATTGCCTTATCTGCCATAAACTGCTGTACCTTGGCATCCTTCTTTGCTTCTGCGATCGCAGTGTCTTTGTCAATGTCTTTGTGCAGGTCTATGGTTGCGCGCAGCTTACCGTTTACCTGGACGGCGTAGGTAACTGTTGCATCGATCGTCTTTGCCTCATCCCATGAGGGCCATTCTGCCATTGATGCAAAGCCTTCTCCGCCGATCATTTCCCAGATCTCCTCACAGATGTGAGGTGCAAACGGACAAAGAATACGAACAAAGATTGCAAGCTCATCGCGTGTCAGCGAGGCGACCTCGTAAATCTCATTGATGAGTGTCATCAAGGATGCAATCGCGGTATTGAATTTCATGTCTTCGATGTCGCAGGAGACCTTTTTGACCGTCTTATGGAATACAGATTCCAGCTTCGGTGTTACACCCTCTCCCTGAACCATATCTGTCAATGCAGCAACACGGTCAAGGAAGCGCTTACAGCCCTTAACAGAGGAATCGTTCCACGGTGCGGCAGATCCGTATTCACCCATAAAGAGCGTATAAACACGCAGAACGTCTGCACCGTATTCATCGACAACGTCATTTGGATCAACGACATTGCCCTTGGATTTGGACATCTTTTCGCCATCCGGACCAAGGATCAGACCCTGTGCGGTACGCTTTGCGTAAGGCTCGCTTGTGGGAACCTCACCGATATCGTACAGGAAACGGTGCCAGAAGCGGGAATAGATCATATGACGGGTAACGTGCTCCATACCGCCGTTGTACCAGTCAACGGGGAGCCAGTACTTCAGATTCTCCTGTGATGCGAACACATCCTCATTGTGTGCGTCGCAGTAACGCAGGAAATACCAGGAAGAACCTGCCCACTGCGGCATGGTGTCGGTCTCGCGCTTTGCAGCACCGCCGCACTTGGGACATGTGCAGTTGACAAAGCTGTCGATCTTAGCAAGCGGAGATTCGCCGCCCTCACCGGGTTCAAATTGTTCAACATCGGGCAAACGCAGAGGCAGCTCCTCATAGGGGACACCGACCATACCGCATTCGGGACAGTGAACGATCGGAATCGGCTCGCCCCAATAGCGCTGACGGTTGAATGCCCAATCCTTCATTTTGTACTGGACACCCTTTTCACCGATGCCCTTGTCTTCCAGATAAGTGAGCATCGCTGCGATGGCCTCTTTCTTTGTCTGTATGCCGTCAAGGAATCCGGAATTGACCATTTCGCCGTCGCCGGTATATGCTTCCTTGGAAATGTCACCGCCTTTGATGACCTCGATGATATCAATGCCGAACTTCTTTGCGAAATCGTAATCTCGCTCGTCATGTGCAGGAACTGCCATGATCGCACCGGTGCCGTATCCCATCATAACGTAATCGGAGATAAAGATGGGGATCTCCTTACCGTTTGCGGGGTTGATGGCAGCGATACCGTCGATCTTGACGCCTGTTTTTTCCTTCACGAGCTGCGTTCTTTCAAACTCAGTTTTCTTTGCGCAGATCTCCTTGTATGCATTCAGCTCGTCGATGTTCTTGATGCGATCAGCATACTTTTCGATGATCGGATGCTCGGGCGCAATTACCATGAAGGTGACACCGAACATGGTATCGCAGCGTGTGGTATAAATACGAAGCGAGTCATCGCAGCCTGTAAGCGCAAAGCTTGCGAATGCACCCTCGGAACGGCCGATCCAGTTTTCCTGTTGCAGCTTTACGTTGGGCAGGTAATCGACCTCATCAAGACCGAACAGCAGCTTGTCTGCGTATTCTGTGATGCGGAGATACCATACGTCCTTGGACTTTTGAACAATATCACTGTGGCAGATATCACACTTACCGCCCTGCGAATCCTCGTTTGACAATACGACCTTACAATGCGGGCAGTAATTGACAAGTGTCTTTGCACGGAATACAAGACCGTGATCAAACATCTTGCGGAAGATCCATTGTGTCCACTTGTAGTAGCCCTCCTCCGTGGTATCGACAACGCGGGTCCAGTCGAAGGAAAAGCCGACACGCTTCAGCTGCTCTGTGAACTTCTTGATATTATTATCCGTAACGATACGGGGATGTGTGTTGGTTTTAACTGCGTAGTTTTCCGTGGGGAGACCGTATGCGTCAAAGCCGATGGGGAAGAGTACGTTATATCCTTGCATACGACGCTTTCTGGAAACGACCTCAAGTCCGGAATATGCCTTGATGTGTCCGACGTGCATACCTGCGCCGCTCGGATAGGGAAACTCTACCAAACCGTAAAATTTCTTCTTTGTATGGTCCTCTGACGCATGGAAGATACCGGCGTCTTCCCATCTGTCCTGCCATTTCTTTTCAATGGCAAAAAAATCGTGTTTCATTGCGAATGTCCTTTCGTCTGTTTTCGTATATTAATCAGCAATTACTTCAAAAGAGAGGAGATGTCAACATCCTTTGCATCGGACCAAAGCTTCTCCAAATTGTAAAAGTCTCTTGTCTCGCGCTGAAAGATGTGTACAAGAACGGAGCCGTAATCCATAATGATCCAAGTACCTTCTGTGTAGCCCTCCATGCGAAGATGCGGGACATTTGCAAGGCCCATCTTATACTCCACCTCTCCGGCAAGTGCCTTGACCTGAGTATTGGAGGTACCTGTACAGAGAACAAAATAGTCTGCAACGATGGTTTGATCGAACACCTCAAGAACCTTCAGCTCCTGCGCCTTATGTGCGTCCAGAAGAGTGGTAATGGTATCGGCAAGCTCCTTGGGAGATGCATTGGAAAGGTCAGGCATCTTGGTTGTGCCGTCTTCTTCTGTTTGAGGAAGATTGGTATTCAGAATATCCATAGAATGATCCTTTCGTTTTATTGATCGATGCCCGCCGTCAACAAGAACGGGCGATGATGGTCACCGTATGAATGATCGGAAAAGAAAACCCGCAAAGACACTTCATCTTTGCGGGATGATCGGCATTTTTATCGACCATGCACGGGTTCTCGATGCTTTGATCATATACACGCTCATATCGGTGAATTCATTGAATATTATATCAAAAAGAGATTGATTTGTCAAGGTTTTTTTCGATTTTACGTGCTTTATCACGGATCAATGTCAGCGACATCGATACCGTTCTCTATGATCTGCTGTGCGTGCATTGCCGATGATGCAACATAGGTATGATAATAGGACAAAAGCGACGGCTTCTGCGTATCTGTCAGACGGTATGCGGAATCGAAGAGATCTTCTCGAATGGGGGTTTGATAAACGTTGAGATATCGGTTGACAAGCTCCCACGATGCCTTTCGTGACAGGATATAGTACCATGCGCCGCTGTTACCGTCTGCACGGCAGTCCGTTCCCGGGAAGGTGAATAGCGTCAGTTGTGCTGTGGAGAGCTTCTGTACGCCGCGTAAAAAGAACAGAACATCCGAAAATGTAAGCGATGTTGTAACGTTTTTCTGAATGATTGATGCAAGGGAGGGGACATCCAGAAGTGAAACCGATGATTTCATTTGCGTAAGAAGCGCCGACAAAAACAGCTTTTGCATATCGATTCGCCCGAGGTCGCCTCTGACATATCCGGATCGGAATCGGACAAATTGCTCTGCCTGTGTACCATTCAGAATTTGCTCGCCCTTCTTCAGATCGATGATGAGCGCCTGCGCGGGATCCTCATACTGCATATCACAGGGGACAGCGACACGTACTCCTCCGATCTCGTCGACAAGTGAACGGAATGCGGAAAGATCGCAGAGGACCCAATGATCGATCCGTACTGCAAGAGACAGCGATATCGTCTCGCACAGCGATTCCATGGCAGACGTGCTTGTATCGGGATCTCCGTTTCGTTTGGCGGCAGCAAGGTATTTTGCATACAGCGCGTTGATCTTACCCCCATTGCAATAGGTGTCACGCGGAATCTGCGCGACAGCAGCGGCTCCGTTTTGCGTATCGAAGGATACGAGCAGCAGAACATCTGTATTGTGTGCTGCGGCATCCTTGCCGACCACAAGGATGTTATAGACTCCCTCGCGCCGTAAATAAACGGTACTCTCCATTGCAATATCTGTTTTTTCCGACGCTGCTGCAGCGGCCGTTTGCGTGCTTGCAGTACTGTTTAAGGAAGGATGTATCGGCTGCGACACGGATGTCGCATCGGATTTGTGTGTTGTTCCCATCGTGGCATCCTCTTGCGGGATATTTTGCAAAAACGGAGGGATCTCACTTTGGGGAAGCGAGGGAACGTACCAAACACCGTAGAGATAGGTGAAAATGATGCAAAAGGAAAAGAGCAAGCCGAGGAACCACCACGGCTTGCGTACTTTTGCTGTTTCCTTTTTTCTGTTTGTTTTCTTTTTGTTCAGCATGATCCTTATCCGTTCATCGGGTGGGTATCTCGATGGAATGATCCTCGATATCCTGTGCTGATTGAGAATCCGAGATTATGTTTTCCGCTAAGAAGATCTTCGAGATATAGGGATCGTCCGAGGTAAACTTTTTGCTGTTTAAGAGGAAAACATCACGGCTGATATCGCGTTCGTATACATTAAACTGTGCGTTGACGATGTTACGTACGCTTTCTGCATAGATCACATAATACGATGCGCCGCTGTCTGGATTTTCTGCACCGCCGCCGGGCAGCGTGGTGAATTGGATCTTGTCCATGTCGACAGAGAAGGCATTTTTTGCAAAATAACCGATTTCGGCAACGCTCAGATCTGTTGTGACGTAATCAACGGCTGTTTTTGCCAGAGAAACGACCGTGGAAAGATCGAGATTTCGCTGTACCTGCTTTACAAGCGCTGTCAAAAAAAGCTTCTGTGCAGAGATTCTGCCAAGGTCTCCATTGAGATAGGATTTGCGGAAACGCACGAACATTTCCGCTTTTTCACCGTCGAGGTGCTGGTATCCGGCATCAAGATCGATATAGAGATTCTGTTCGGGATCCTCATAATACATGTCAAACGGGACATCCAAATAAACGCCGCCGATCGTATCGACGATTTCGCGAAAACCGGCGATGTCCATACAGATATAACGATCGATCTGAATGCAGAGACCAACCTCCAAAAAGGCAGACATTGATGCAATGGCATCGCGGTAACGTGCTTCACCGCGTTCCGAGGAATGGTTATAGGATGCGGCAAAATAAGCATTCAGCTTGTGATAGTTTGCGCCGACATTGATATAGGTATCGCGCGGAACGGACAGAACACTGATGCTGCCGTTTTTGACATCATAGCTGACGATCATGATCACGTCAGAGAGATTTGCGGCACGGTCAATGCCGAGCACGAGAAAATTGTAAACGTCTTCTTTCCGTTGATAAGAATCGGAGATGACAGGGGGCAGGACACCATCATCCGGCGGGGAATCTATACCACCGGTATGATCTGCGGTATCGGACTGTGATACGGTATCGCTTGGCATAGCAAAGGGAGGCGTGTCGTCAACATCCGGTCGATAAAATCTGAGAAGACCGACGATCAGGATGATAAGGAAAAGAAGTACACCGAAGGCTACGATCAAAGCAACGATCAACTGACGCTGCTTCTTTTTTCGCTGAACGAGCTCCCGATAGGTATCGATGGCTGTGCTGTCATCTTCATCGCGAAGATCCGAGGAGAGGGATATCTCAACAGAGGTCTTTTCTGCGATCTTGTAAATACGGGTGTTCAGATCATCCTCCGATGTGATTCCCGATACGGTACCGTTTTCCGGTGCATCACCGAGCTCATCAAAGCAATTGGGATCGGGGACGATCACGGGGGAGAGATCCGACTCGCGTTCCTCTTCCGATGCCGCATTTTCTGTGGTCGGTGCTTCCGCCGATGCATTTGCATCACTGTCTGTTGCGGGGATAGCGGTGCTGTCCTCTGTTTGCTGCTCTGTTTTTTGCTTTTTCAACTCTGTTAAGCGTGCCATCAAATGATCGATCTGCTCTTCGGTCAGCGATTCTGCTGTCAATGGATGAGCGGACTTTGCTTCATCTGTCAGTTCATTGGAAGGGATCTGATTGTTTTTATTCTCCATCATATCATTCATGCCTTCTTTCAAACAGGATCGCATTCCGTGCTGCGACCGTGTTGGGATCGATACAAGCGCCGTTTTTTACGAGATCTTCGATCGTCATGTCAAACGAAAGAAGCAGGACGCTGTCAAGATGGGCAAGAAGCGCTGAGGCATCCTCACGGACAGAAGGCAGCGCATCGTAAAACCTGCCCCTCAAGGCGATACAGTCCTCAAATGTACGAGTCGGCTCGATATAATCGGCAAGATAGAGAAGCTTTCCGATCAGTGACATCCGAGCGGCGCCTGTTGTGTGTGTATAGATCGCATCCCGAATGCCGTCATCAACGACATTCTGCGCATACCGTTCATTAAAATATGCTGTGGCAGCGTAAGGTGCCGTTTTTGCATGCAGCACCTTGGGAGAGATCCTTTCGTAATCGGAGAGCGGGATGCGGTATGCTTCACATAAAGCAAGCTGCTCCTCCTTCGTTTTTTCCTTTGTAATATCGTGCAGAAGCGCGGCAATCCGAAGACGAAATGTGTCTTCTTGTGAGAAAAGACGGGGATGCGCGGAAAAGATTGCGGCAAGCGCTGCACATTCCTGTTCCACAGCATATGTGTGTGCAAGACGCTTTCCCGATATAAAGTTTGGGATATCCACACAGATATTTCGGATCAGTTCTTCTGTGTAACACATATTGTGATCACTCCGTCATCGTATTTTTATATAATCCTTGCCGGGCAATATAGTCTTGGACGATCGGGTGTAAGAGACCATCTGTAGACTGATTTTGTGCGATCCGTTTTCGGATCTCTGTTGAGGATATTGGGTAGGGGGAGGTCTTTGGAATCATGATCTCCGTCTGATACGTCCTTCGGTAATGCTCGGCTCGTTGCATGACCTGCGCAAGCCTTTGGGGGTCGTCCTCTCGTATCAGACAACAGATGCTCGTTGTGGAGAGGATCTCGTCGCCGCGATACCAATCTTCCAATGTCAGAAACATATCGGTACCGCAGAGAAGATACAGTGCAGCATTCTCTTCCTGAAAATGCTGAAGGGTATGGACAGTATAGCTTTTTCCGCCGCGCTGCTGCTCGTAGTCGGAGATGCAGATACGTGTGTCGGAAAAGTCCTCGGCGGAAAATGCAAGACGCAGCATTTCAAGACGCTGCCTTGGCGTATCCTCTGTACTGTGCGCCTTGTGAGGCGGGATCGCTGTCGGGATGATGTACAGACGGTCAAGCGAACAGCAGGAAAGAAACTGTATGGCAGCATGCATATGTCCGAGATGGACAGGCCCGAAGGTTCCGCCATATATTCCGATACGTGTTTTTGGCATCTGTACCACTCCCCCTTCTTTCTGTTTGTGAACGATCAGCGAATCGACGAAAGATCGATTTTTCGGTTCTTTTCTTTGGAAGACGAGCGGAAAAGAACAAAACGTGTGCCGATAACAGTCACAACCTCAGCACCCAGCGCTTCGGCGATCTCCTCAGCCGCTTCACGGGGACCGTATTCTGCATTATCAAGTACACGGAGCTTGATGAGCTCACGTGCTTCAAGGGCATTTCCGATCTGTTTGAGACTCTCATCAGAGATGCCGCCTTTGCCGATTTGAAATATCGTATCCTGCGTTGAAGCAAGAGATCGCAGGTACGCTCTTTGTTTACTTGTCATGTTGATCATCCTTTGTGTTGGTTTGCAAAATCATGCATGGATCACGTCGCGAAATGCTTCAATAAATTTTTTCATAGCATTTGCACGGTGACTGATACTGTTTTTTTCTTCAGGTGTCATTTCTGCATAGGTTTTGTCATAGGGAGCGTAGTAGAATAAGGGGTCGTAACCGAAGCCGCCGTTTCCGCGGTAGGCATGCAGGATGGTACCGGGACAAGCTCCGCGGCAGACGATTGGCGCATGCTCTCCCCCGGGGAAGGAACACGCGATAACGGAAACGAATTCAGCGGTACGTTTTTCGTCAGGAACATCAGCGATATTCTCAAGCAGCAGCATGTTGTTCTTGTGATCATCGCCGTGCTCGCCCGCATAGCGCGCAGAATAAACGCCGGGCGCACCGTCGAGCGCATCGACGGAAAGACCGGAATCATCGGCTATTCCGATGTAACCCATGTCGGCAACGGTCTGTGCCTTGATCAACGCGTTTTCTTCAAAGGTAGTACCGTTTTCCTCAATATCACCGACAAAGCCGATGTCATCGAGGGAGAGGATCTCAATATCGGGATCGACGGGGCGCAAAAAGGCATGCAGCTCCTTGATCTTATGTGCATTACGGGATGCGAGTACAATTTTCATATGAAGCCCTTTCTTTTCTTGGTGCAACGGCAAATGCAGTCTGTTCCGTTCATTCCTCAAACATTGCTTTGACGAAATCGTCGGCAACAAATGGCTGAAGATCGTCCATTTGCTCACCGACACCTATGAATTTGACAGGAATATCCAAGGTCTGCTTGATGGAGAAGACGATCCCGCCCTTTGCAGTACCGTCAAGCTTGGTCAGGACAAGACCTGTGATGTCAGCGGCGTTCTTGAACTCAGCAGCCTGAATAACAGCGTTCTGTCCGGTGGTTGCATCGAGGATCAGGAGTGTTTCGCGTGCGGCATCCGGAAGCTCACGTCCGATGACACGGTTGATCTTGGCAAGCTCATCCATCAGATTCTTTTTGTTGTGCAGACGTCCTGCTGTGTCAACGATCAATACGTCTGCATGACGGCTTTTTGCTGCATTGACTGCATCGTATACAACGGCAGCGGGATCAGAGCCCTCATCATGGCGGATCAGATCGACACCGACACGGTCTGCCCAAACGGCAATCTGATCGATCGCAGCGGCACGGAAGGTGTCAGCGGCTGCAAGGAGAACCTTTTTGCCGTCCTTTTTCAAAAGATTTGCGATCTTGGCAATGGATGTCGTTTTGCCGACACCGTTGACACCGATGACGAGAACAACAGACGGGGTCGTTGAAAGATTGAGTGGCTCGCCCTCACCGATCATATCGGCGAGAATGTGCATAAGTGCGATACGTGCATCCTCGGGCTCTGTGATCTTGTCCTGCTTGATTACGGAGCGCAGCCGATCGAGAATCTCTTCGGTTGTGCCGACGCCGACATCGGAGGTAATGAGGATTTCCTCAAGCTCGTCAAAGAGATCGTCATCGATCGCTGTATAACGGGAAAAGAGAGAGGTGACCTGCTTGAATACAGCTTCCTTGGTCTTTTGAAGACCGGCCTTTAATTTTTCAAAAAAACCCATATAAGTAAATGTCCTTTTATTCTTTACATAGAATTATGATTCGGAGGTTTTGACATAATTGCCGACCTCGTTTGCGTTGATTGAGAGAACGGTGGAGATACCGCGATCGGCCATGGTGACACCGTACAGCTTGTCTGCAACCTCCATCGTTCCGCGTCTGTGCGTGATGACAATAAACTGTGTCTGTGCGGAGTTACGGTGTAAATAATCGGCAAATTTGTCGACATTGACCTCATCAAGTGCCGCTTCGATCTCGTCCAAAATACAGAAGGGAGAGGGATTGACCTTGAGAAGTGCAAAGTAGAGTGCGATCGCAACAAATGCCTGCTCACCGCCGGAAAGAAGCATAAGGTTTTTGATGATCTTACCGGGAGGTGCGACGTTGATCTCAATGCCGCTTTCCAAAATGTTATCGGGCTCGGAAAGGATCAGCTCAGCATGACCGCCGCCGAACAGCTCACGGAACACGATCTGGAAATGATGGTTGATCTCACGCATCGCATCCGAGAAGCGCGAACGCATCTCCTCCTCCAGATGGAAGATAACACCGGCAAGCTCAGAACGGGACTCTGTAAGATCGTTGATCTGCGCGGTCAGAAAATCGTAACGCTCCTTCACCTGCGTATATTCCTCGATCGCGGAAACATTGACGTGACCGAGCGCCTTGATCTGCGCCTTCAGAGAGGCAAGCTGTGTGGCGGTCGTGGAACGCGTTTCTGCGGTGATGACGGGATAATCAAGAAGTACAGCTGAGGAATAGGTCAACTCATACTCATCCCACAGTGCGGAAACCTTCTTGTCCTGCTCGTCGAGTGCGGATTTGTGCTTGTTTTCCGCGGTGGTGTATTGCTTATACAAAAGTTCCTGTGTGTGTGATTGCTCGCGGATCTTTTCATAGAGTGCATTCGTTTTTTGCTCGGAGATACGGTACTGCTCGCGGTATTCGCGGCTTTGCTCCTCTGCCTCGCGGATCGTTTGCTCGCGCAGAACGATGGTTTCCCTGTTCTTTTCGATCAAAGCGATGTAGGCAGTCTTTTTCTCCGCAAGCAGAGAATTTTCATTGTTGGCTTGAACGGCACGGTCCTTCAGAGAGCGGATGATCTGCTCAGCGGCAGATACATTGCTTTCTGCAACGGCAATATCCTTTGCAATCTCTGCCGCCTGAAGCTGATGACGGGAGAGCGTTCTTTGTGCTTCTGTGAGCGAACGGCTGAGCTCCTCACGCATTGCCTCGGTATCTGCACGTGCGGTACGCAGTGCCTCCTCCTTATCGGCAGTGTTGCGGATGAGTTCCGAAAGACGCTCATATTCCTCGCGGAACAGATCCTCACTATTGGCAAGCTTCTGTTCTTCTGCTTCAAGGGATGCGAGCATATCGTAATCGTTTTTGAGCTGTGCCTCTATGACCTGTTGCTGTGTTGTCTCTGCCTGAGAGAGGGTGTTGATCATTGCTGCGTTGACACGGATGTTCTCGATGATGTCATTCTGCTGTTTGATCGCTTTTTCGATCTCTGCAGCGTCATGCTTACAGACATCAAGCTGCTCGGAGAGCTGTTTGCATTCACCGCGAAGCTTTTCGATCTCAACGGAGCGTGTGAGCATTCCGCTGTCCTGCTTGACGGAGCCGCCGGTAAAGGAACCGCCGGCATTGACCTGCTGACCGTCGAGCGTGACGATACGAACCTTGTAATCGTAAGCGCGTGCAAGCGCGGCTGCGTGGTCGATATTGTCGCACACAAGGATCCTGCCGAGCAGGGAACGGATGACAACATCGAATTTTTTATCATAGGAGATCAGTGTATGCGCGAGACCGATATAGCCCTTTTGCTTTTTGGCGATATCCTGAGAGTAGGAAAAGTCGGATGCGCGCATCGTGGTGACGGGGTAGAATGTTGCACGTCCCGCATTGTTGATCTTGAGATGCCGGATCGCTGCCTTTGCGGATTCTTCATCCTCAACGGCAATGTTCTGAATGTTGGCTCCGAGTGCCGTTTCGATTGCAGTTGCATATTTGGGATCGGTGGTGATCAGCTTGGAGAGCGGACCGTACAGTGTGGTGTTCGGGAGCGCACCCTTTTCGTACTCACCCATGATAAAACGGACGGAGCGGCTGTATCCTTCAAACAATTCTTCCATGCGGGAGAGATTGTCAATACGGTTTTTCTTTGAGGAGTATGCAAGAAAGATCTCGTTTTGTTTTTCCTCCAGGTGTTTCCTATTTGTAAGAAGATCGGCAATCGCCGCATTTGCGGCTACGGTCTGCTTTTCAAACTCATCGGATTTTTCCTTATATTTTGCGGCAGACTCCTTGGCTCTTTCGCTTCTTTGTTCAAGAAGCGTGATATTCTCGCGGTATTTTTCCTTACTTTCAAGGATTTCCGCACGTTTGCTGTCGCCGGCATTTTTGGTGGAATCAAGTGCGGACATTTCCGCTTTCAGATCACCGGCTGCACGTGCGGCGAGAGAGATCTCCTCATTGAGCTGAGACAGACGGTTGTAAGCATCATCGAGTGCGCGGTCGATCTCATCGACTCTCATGCGGTCGTCCTCACAGACAGCATCTGCCTGTGCTTTTTTTTCGACGGCTTCCTCATACCGTTCCTTTGCAGCGTTAAGTCGGACCTCCTCACCGGACACCTGAGAAAGTTGAAGATCGGCGATGTTGATATTTTCGTTCAATCGGGCATCGATATGCGAAATGTCATTCTCCGCAACCTTGCACTCTGCCTCCAAGCGAAGCTTTTCTTCGGTGTTTACCGCAGCGATCTCTCTTGCATCGTCTTCCTTTGCTTTGTATTCCTGTGTCAGAGTGTGAAGATGCTGGCGCTGGTTTTCCAGATCCTCCTTCAGTGCGCAGGCCATCTCATATTCCTGCTTTGAAAGAAGGAATGCCTCTTCCAAAGAAGAGATGGTTGCTTTCAGGGTCTGCATATCGTAAAGCCAGAGGGAAATATCCGCCTGCTTCTTTTGCTCGTAAAGCTCAAGATACGTTCTTGCTTTGGCGCTTTCTTTTTCAAGCGGTCCAACACGCGCCTCCAATTCGGAAACGATATCGGAAACACGCAGAAGATTATCTTCAACAGCAAGCAGCTTCTTCTGTGCTTCCTCTTTTTTATACTTGTACTTCGCAATACCTGCAGCCTCTTCGAAGATCGCGCGTCTCTCGTCACTTTTTCTGGAAAGGATCTCGGCGATCTTACCTTGGCCGATGATAGAGTAACCCTCGCGGCCGATACCCGTATTCATAAATAACTCATGGATATCACGGAGACGCACCGGCTTTGCATTGATGAAGTACTCGCTTTCACCTGCACGGTAATAGCGGCGTGTCACTGTGACCTCATCGAAATCGGTGGCAAGACGGGTACCGTTTTCGGTGGCGGTGTTGTCAAAGGTGACGGATACCTCGGCAAACCCCATCTGCTTTCTGGAGTCTGTTCCACCGAAAATGACGTCTTCCATGCGGCTTCCGCGCAGATTTTTGGATGAGATCTCACCGAGGACCCATTTCATGGCATCGGAAATATTGGATTTTCCGGAACCGTTCGGCCCGACGACCATCGTTGTTCCGTGATCAAAGGTCAGCGTTGTTTTGTCCGGAAAGGATTTGAAGCCTTGCAGCTGTAATGATTTTAAGATCAAAGTGGTTTCTCCTTTTCAGTACTGGAATGATTCGTCGCGGCTTGTATGGGAAGAGGGGCGTTATTCGGACTTCTCCATCTCCACGCCGAAGAGGATCAGCGCTTGATATGCGGCATTTTGCTCCGATGCACGCTTGCTGTTTCCGGTACCTCTTCCAATCACGTTGGAGTTCAGACGTGCTTCTGTTTCAAAAACCTTTTTATGATCGGGACCGGATTCTCCGATCAGCACATATTCCAGAAGCTCACCCGGCTTTTGCTGAATGATCTGTTGGAGAAGTGTTTTATAATCGGTGTTTCTTCCGTCCTTCAAAACGGATGCCTCTTTCTTAACATAGGGAAGCAGGAAGTGCTCCACTTCCTCTTTTCCTGCATCAAGATAGATAGCGGCAAGCAGCGCTTCAAAAGCGTCGGCGAGAATGGACTTCCGATCTCTGCCGTTGTTGCGTTCTTCACCGTGACCGAGAAGCAGGAAATCGCCGAGACGGATGTCCTGTGCAAACCGGTAGCAAGCATCCTCACAAACGATGTTTGCACGCATTTTGGTCAAAGCCCCTTCGGGAAGCGCTTGGAATTCAGAGAAAAGATACTCGCTTGTAATGATGGAAAGTACACTGTCTCCGAGAAACTCGCTGCGCTCATTACAAACGACGCCGTCCGCTGCTCCGCGGGAACGAAGCTCGTTTGCATAGGATGAGTGTGTGAGTGCCTCCATGAGATACTGCTTATTTTGGAAATGATACCCAATGGTATCCTCCAACAATGATGGAGACAGGGGGAATCCTTGTTTGTTCATTTGCTTCATATCGATCCTTTGTTTATTCGGATACGACCGACGGTGTCGATTCTGTACCCGTTGATTTTACGTTTCTTTGGTATGCGGCAGCAAACTGTGCAATTTCCCCGATAACACCGTTCTCCGTAAAACGCACAGCCTGCTTGCAGGCGTTGAGGATTGCACGTGCATCGGAGGATCCATGTGCCTTGATGACGGGCTTGGAGATTCCGAGGAAAGGAGATCCGCCATGCTCGGATGCATCAAAGTCCTGCTTGAACTGCTTGAGCTGCTTTTTCAGAAGCACAGCGGAAAGCTTCGTTGCGAGTGAAGAGAAGAGCATTTTCTTCATTCGTTTCATCAAAAAGGATCCCATGCCCTCAATCAACTTCAAAATGATATTTCCGGTAAAGCCGTCAGCTACGAGAACGTCACATTTTCCAAAGGGAATTTCCTTGCCTTCGACATTGCCGACGAAACAGATATCCTCTGTCATCTTCAGCCGTTCGTGTGTTTCCACATAGACCGGTGTGCCCTTGTGCGCTTCTGCACCGTTGTTGACAAGACCGACGCGCGGCATCTCGATCTGATAAAGCTTTTTCATGTAGACCGTTCCCATAAAAGCAAACTGTTCCATATACTCGGATGTCACGTTGATGTTCGCACCGGAGTCGAGAAGGAGCAGCGGTCTGTCAAAGGGCAGGAGTGTTCCGATTGCAGCACGGCGAATTCCTTTTACGGTACGCACGATCAGCGAAGCACCTGTATAAAGGGCACCGGTATTGCCCGCACAGATCAGTGCATCTCCCTCACCGTCTGCGAGCAAATGAAGGGCAACCGTCATGGAAGATTTTTTCTTCTTTTTGACAACATCTGTAGGATCGTCCTCCATCGTCAGAACCTCATCAGCATGAACAATTCGGATGCGGCTGCCGATGAAATCGGATCCGTTTGCCGATGCGATCTCTTTTTTGACAGTATCCTCGTCTCCGACAAGGATATATTCAATGTGACTGTCAAGCGTTCTTGCGGCGGAGACGGCACCCCGTACGATTTCTGCGGGAGCATTGTCGCCGCTCATTGCATCTATGATCAGTTTCATATGAGAATCCTTTCTGCGAAAGCAACATTAAAAGTGAAGTTGGATAAAACGGTCAATCTCCTCAATGGCACGAACAGCAAAGGCATCGTTGCGTGCACGTTTTCCTCCCTTGACCTTTTTTTCAAAGGGCGGCATGAGACCGAAATTTGCATTCATGGGTTGGAAGCTTGTGACGCGGTCGTCGGAAATATAAGCGGCCATGGCGCCAATGACGGTTTCCTTTGGGAAATAAAGCGCATCCTTGGAAAGTGCGCGGCGCGCTGCGTTGATACCGGCAATCAGCCCTGAGCCTGTGGATTCGATGTATCCCTCAACCCCTGTCATCTGTCCTGCGAAAAACAGGGAGGATCGCGTTCTCATAGAATAATCTGCATTCAAAAGACGCGGCGAATCGATAAAGGTGTTGCGGTGCATGACCCCATAACGTAAGAACTCAGCATTCTCAAGTCCCGGGATCATACCAAAAACGCGGCGCTGCTCATCCCATGTAAGATGTGTCTGAAATCCGACCAGATTATACATCGTTTTGTCCGTGTTTTCCTGACGGAGCTGTACGACTGCGTACGGCTCCCGTCCCGTTTTCGGATCAGGCAGACCAACGGGCTTGAGCGGACCGAAGAGCAGAGTGTCAACGCCGCGGCGGGCCATGATCTCAACGGGCATACAGCCCTCAAATACAGTGGGCTCGCGATCATCCTCTCCGGGAAGATCAAAGGCATGAAGCGGCGCTTCCTTTGCGGTGATGAGTGCCTGATAAAAGGCGGTGTATTCTTCCTTGGTCATCGGACAATTGATATAGGCAGCCTCTCCCTTTCCGTAACGGGAAGCCTCGTATGCCTTTTCCATATCAATGGACGATGCATCGACGATCGGTGCGGCGGCATCGTAGAAATACAGATACCGGTTTCCGGTCAGCTTTGCAATCGATGCTGATAATGCATCGGATGTCAAGGGGCCCGTTGCTATGACCGTGATCGCATCGGGATCGGCGGGGACATCGGTGACCTCTTCACCGATCACAGTGATCAGCGGATGAGAGGTGATCTTTTCGGTAATATAATCGGAAAAACGCTTTCGGTCGACAGCGAGTGCTGCACCTGCGGGTACCTCACACGCATATGCGGCCTCCATGATCAGACTTCCGAGATGGGAAAGCTCTTCCTTGAGCAGGCCGATGGCATTGAAGATCTGATTGGAACGGAGGGAATTGGAGCAGACAAGCTCGGCAAATCCGTTGTAGGAATGGGCAGGCGTTTTCTTTTGCGGCTTCATTTCGTGCAGTCTGACGGAAACGCCAAGACGTGCTGCCTGCCAGGCAGCCTCACAGCCGGCAAGACCTGCGCCGTAAATATCAATGGTTGGTGTCATAATCAACGGTCCTTGTTCTCAGATACGGGCTGCAGCTCTGAAAGCTCCTCAGGAGTACATTCGCGCTTGAATCCGCATTCCTTATTGTGACAGAAAATGAAATTCTTTCCCTTTTTACGGTACAGAAGATCACCGCACGTCGGGCAGTGTTCCTTCTGCGGAATGTCCCAGGAGGAGAAGTCACACTCCGGATAGTGCTCGCAGGAATAGAAGGTCATGCGTTTTTTTCCGCGCTTCTGGATGATCTTACCCCCGCACTTGGGACAGGGAACGCCGATGTCCCGAAGGATCGGCTTTGTAAACTTGCATTCGGGATAATGCTCGCACGCATAAAAGGCACCGTATTTTCCGGGACGAAGAACCATGGCCGAGCCGCAAAGCTCGCATTTCATATCAGTCGGTTCAAATTTTTCTTCGATTTTCGTTGTGTCGACGCTTCCGTCGCTGGCAAGAGGCTTGGTGTTGCGGCAGCGGGGATAGTTGGGACAAGCGGCAAACTTTCCGTAACGTCCGCTCTTAATCACCAAGTTGGCACCGCACTTTTCGCATACAATGTCGGTTTCCTCTGCGGGGACATCAAATTCGCCTTTTTCAACAGTTGCACTTGCTGTTTCAAGATGATCTGCAAAATCGCCATAGAAGGATGAGAGAACGTCTTCAACGGAGGAATCACCGTTCTCAATCCCGTCAAGCTCATCCTCCATTCTTGCGGTGAATGCAATATCAACGATGTCGGGGAAATACTCTACCATCAGCTTGTTTGTGATCTCTCCGAGAGGAGTAGGCTTGAGGGCTTTTCCTTCACGTGCTACATATCCGCGTGTGATGATTGTTGTGATAATGGGCGTGTATGTGGATGGACGTCCGATACCCTTTTCCTCAAAGAACTTGATGAGCGTTGCTTCGTTGTAACGTGCGGGGGGCTCGGTGAAGTGCTGCTCGGGGAGGGTCTCGGAAAGCGGCAGAATATCATTCTCCGTAAGCTCGGGAAGACGTACGTTCTTTACCTGCTCCTCGGCGGTATCGTCCTCGAGCTCTTCGTAGATCGCCATAAAGCCCTTGAATTTGACGGTGTATCCGCCGGAATGGAAGATATATCCGCCTGCTTCAATATCGGCATTTACGGTGTCAAGCTCCGCAGACTGCATCTGTGAAGCCAAAAATCGATTCCAGATCAAACGGTACAGCTTGAATTGGTCAGAGGTCAAATGCTTTTTGATCTTTTCCGGATCGAATTTCATGTTGGAAGGACGGATAGCCTCGTGTGCATCCTGTGCAGAGGCACGGGACTTGTAGACGCGGGGTGTCTCCGGATAGTATTTTTCTCCGAACTTTTCGATGATATATGAGCGCGCCGCATTTTGAGCCTCGGTTGAGATTCGGAGAGAGTCTGTACGCATATAGGTGATAAGACCGTGTACACCGCCGTTTTCGGAACCGAGATCGATACCTTCGTAGAGCTCCTGCGCAACCTTCATGATACGTTGGGATTGGAAGGACAGCTTGCGGGATGCTTCCTGCTGCATCGTTGATGTGGTGAAGGGAGCAGGCGGATTTTTGGTACGAACGGCTTTTTTGACGGATGCAACGCGGAATTCCTTTCCGTCGATTGCTGCAAGAACACGCTCTGTGTCCTCTCCGGATACAAGATCGATTTTTCCGTCCTTTGTGCCGAAGAACTTTGCGTTTACCGCACGGTTCTTCTGTCCCTTGAGAACGATATCGAGGGTCCAATATTCCTGCGGAACAAATGCACGGATCTCCTCTTCGCGGTCAACGATGATGCGTGTTGCAACAGACTGCACACGACCGGCAGAAAGACCGCTTTTGACGGCTTTCCACAAAAACGGAGAAAGCTTATATCCGACGATACGGTCAAGGATTCTGCGTGCCTGCTGTGAATTGACGAGATTCATGTCAATATCACGCGGCTTTTTGATTCCCGCGAGCACAGCCGATTTTGTGACCTCGTTGAATGTAACACGTTTGATCTTGGCGGGTTCAAGCTCAAGTGCTGTGGCAAGATGCCAGGAAATTGCTTCTCCCTCACGGTCAGGGTCCGTTGCGAGGAAGACTTTTTTTGCGGCTTTGGCTTCCTTTTTCAATTCCTTGATGAGGGGCCCCTTTCCGCGAATGTTGATATATTTTGCTTTGAAGTGATCATCGATGTCAACACCAAGGGTGCTCTTGGGAAGGTCACGAACGTGGCCGACAGAGGCAACGACCTTATAGTCGGAGCCCAAATAACCCTTTACGGTGTTTGCTTTTGCAGGTGACTCGAGGATTACCAGATATGACATATATAAATTACCGTAACTTTCGAATGTCGAAAGCGATCCTTTCTTTGCAACGTGTTACTCGATACAGGTGTAGTAACCGCCGGGTGTTGCTTCCAGATAACCGTCGATCTCAAGAATAGAGAGCTTTGTGACCATTTGAGAAACCGAAGAATCACACATGCGGCAAAGATCGTCAAAGGTCTTTTGACTTTTGATGAGGGAGAGAATCTTTTTTTCTTCCTCTTCAAGCGGACGACGGGTATCGGAGGACACCGCATTCTCTTCTTTGGGGAGGGGCGTGGAAACGCGGTCTGCGGTTGATTTTTGAGGCGGTGAGGCACTGCGGACAGCAGAAGCGATCGGGGCTTGTCCCATATTATGGATATCGTCGATAACGGGTGTGCGCATTTCTCGGATCTCTTCATCGGAGATCGGGACCTCACGGATCGGTTCCTCGCGGAGAGCTGTTGTGCGGTTTGCGGCAGACTTGTCGGTTTTTGTGACGGTATTCCGTTTTGCCTTTTGAATGGCAGGAATGTCGGGCTGCAGACATGCGGGATTGACCGTCGGTGCAGCAGATTTGTTTTGTGAGGTGCTGTTTTCGTCCTCGTTATATTTCAGTCTGTCATTATAATTGGTATAATATGTGTAATTAAACCGTTTTTCCGGATAAATTGCAAGGTTATTGAGGACACTGTAGTGACACATGAGGTCGCCCGTATCCGTGACCGGCTCCGCACCGACCTTGATCAAATTATTGTTGCCGGTATATGCGATCGCACGGGAATCTCCCGGAATCGCAAAAACATCGCGGCCCTGACTTGCCGCACATTTTGCAGTGATGATAGCGCCGCTTGTGGTACTTGCTTCAACGATCAAGGTCCCCTGACAAAGACCGCTGATGATACGGTTTCTTTGCGGAAAGCTCCAATGATATGTTTTTGCACCGGGCGCATACTCGGAGATGACACAGCCCTCCAAGATAAGCTGATCATAGAGATCGCGATTTTCAACGGGGTAGCATCGGTCGATTGCGGTGCCGAGAACCGCAACGGATGTTCCTTTTGCATCCAATGCGGCTTGTTGTACGATACCGTCAATGCCTGCTGCCATGCCGCTGACGATCATTGCGCCGATAACGGACAGCTCGTAGGCGATGCGATAACCGTTTCGCAGACCGTCATCGGTTGCGTTTCGTGTTCCGACAAGTGCGAGCGCAAGATGGGTGTCAAAGCTTGGGAAGATCCCTCGATAATACAGAACGGCAGGAGGATCCTGAATACGCTTCAGACGATCCGGATATAAGTCACTGTCAAGCGCAACGATGCCGATGTTCTTTTTCATGCAGGCTTCAAGGATCTTTTTCGCATGATCAAGACTCTTATCGGAAAGCGCCTTGACCTCGTCATCGAGCAAAACACCGGTATTGATATAAGCAAATCGATCGGCCTGATAGATGTTTTCGATGGTTCCGAAGGCCTTGAGCAAACGCAGGGCCAGGTTTGTTGCGGGACCGGCTGCTTCCGACAACCAGATCCAATATATCAATGACTGACTCATGAGTAAACCCCTTTCGGTCGGTTTTCAAAGAAATAACTCATTCTTTGTGGGCTTTTTGACACTCCCACATCAAAATGGCTGCGGCCACAGATGCATTCAGAGATTCCGCACCGTCGGTCATGGGAATGATCACGGTACCGCAGCAGGCACGAATCGTTTCTTGGGAAAGTCCGTGTCCTTCGTTTCCGATCACAAATACCGTATTATCCTTGACAGAAATCGTATGCAGAGGTTGTGCATCGTCACTCAGCGCAGCTGCCTGAACCTGATAGCCGCATTGACGGAGCGAGGTGATGTATGCGGGAATATCCTGTGTGATGTCTGCCTGTATATCAAACAAAGCACCCATTGCAGCACGAACCGTTTTGGGGTTGTAGACATCGGCACAATCTGCTGAAAGCACAAGACGGTCAAAGCCGAGTGCATTTGCTGTACGGATCACCGTTCCGAGATTTCCCGGATCACGCAAGCCGTCGCAGATAAGGATCCTCTCATATATTATAGTAGATAAATGTGAACCCTTCTTATATATTGTATTATAAAAATTCAAATTGTCAAGATGTTTCGCCAAACAAAATATGCCTTGCGGCGCATTTTCTGCAGAAATTTTCTCATAAACGGCGTCAGAGACAAGAAAAACAGAAAAATCCGGTTCTTCAAAAAGATGCGCGTAGGTTCGGTATGCCCGTTCTGTTACAAACACGCTTTGGATGGAAACACCTTTCATACGTGCCTCGGAAAAAAGCTTGTACCCTTCGAAAAAAAACAGACCGGTTTTTTGGCGGTGTTTCTTGTCAGACAGCTTTGCAGCCGAGACGATCATTGGATTTGTTCGTGAGGTGATGATGATCGGTTCCGTCTTTGCCATAAAATCGCTCCTTTTTACTTCCTTTGTACAACAACAATACAACAACAAAACCAAAGCATCTGTCGATACTTTGGTTTTTTGAAGTGTTTGGTTCTAAGCCACTATGACGATCAAAGAGCAGCCTTTGCCTGCTCGCAGATCGCGGTGAATGCCTGAGCATCTGCGATTGCGATTTCGGAGAGCATCTTTCTGTTCAGATTGATGCCGGCCTTCTTCAAACCGTGCATAAGGGTGGAGTAATTCATGCCGTTCATCTTTGCAGCAGCGGAGATACGGGTGATCCAGAGAGAACGGAAATCTCTCTTCTTCATCTTTCTGCCGGCAAACGCATAGTTGCCACTCTTCATTACGGCCTGCTTTGCCATCTTGAAGTGCTTGGATTTTGCACCCCAATAGCCCTTTGCAGCCTTCAGTACCTTATTTCTTCTCTTGCGGGTCATGATAGCGCCCTTAATTCTTGCCATGATCAGTTAACCTCCGTAAAATTCAGTAATATTCGTAAATTGTGTGCCTTCGCTTCTCGTAAACGCTTGCTACGGATTACTTCTTAGCGGGCGCGATAAGTGCCTTGACTGTAGGAGCAAAGCTTGCGGAAAGGTATGTGCCGGAACGAAGATGTCTCTTTCTCTTTGCGGTCTTAATGCCGAGATTGTGACGGTGATGGGAATGATTCATCTTAACGAGACCACTCTTGGTCAGTGTGAATCTCTTCGCCGATGCTTTATGTGACTTCAGTTTCATATTGGTAAACTTCCTTTCAGTATTTTTGACGTTGGTTGGATTTTACTTTCTTGTGCGGTGTCCGACAGGGATGCACGAACGGGAGAAATGCATATGAGGCGGAAACACTGTCAATTCTTCAGCGGTACCAGCATCATCGACAGGAAGCGACCCTCAAGGACCGGCTTCTTATCGGTGGTTCCCGCATCTGCACAAGCATCCTGGAACCGAGCCAGAACCTCGCGACCGTTCTCAAGGTGACTCATTTCGCGTCCCTTGAAGCGGAGAATGACCTTTACTTTATTTCCGTCCGCAAGAAACTCATGTGCGCGGTTGACACGGGTATCGAAATCATGCTTTCCGATATTACAGGACAGCTGAATTTCCTTGATCTTGACAACCTGCTGATTTTTGCGGGCTTCCTTTTCCTTTTTGATACGCTCAAAACGATATTTTCCGTAATCCATGATACGGCACACGGGCGGCTCTGCGTTCGGGGAAATCAAAACAAGATCCAAACCCTTCTCCGCAGCGGTATCTAATGCATCGGCAAGCTTTACGATTCCGACCTGCTCACCCTCCGCACCGATCAATCGAACTTCGTTTGCGCGAATCTCCTCGTTGATCTGCAGCTCTTTTGTGCTGATAGTCAAGCACCTCCAATAAAAATAAAATGCGAAAACCGCAATCCGGTCTCCGCACACAGAAAACACCCCTTTGGGCGGCGTTTTCAAGATTATCAACCGGCACGTAACACGGTGACGGTGAGAACGGAGATCGTTCTGCTTTATTTACTATGATATGATACCATAATTTATCCCATTTGTCAAGGAGTTTTTGCGATTTTTTTTGAAAAACGCAAAAACAGTATATCAGAAGCCCAAGGACTCGCCGACGATAATGACCTTAATGCGGTTGGCTTCTCGTTGATAGCCGGATACAACATAAGATGCGCAGATCCGTGCTTCTGTTTCGCAGCCCTCGCAGAGCGCGGGTACATGCTGCTTATCAAGGCTGATACATCTGCCGGTATGTGCACACGGCGTTTTGCAGTGAAGACGTGCAGCATTTGCGGGTGCGGCAACGGTCTTGACACGCAGGATGGCATCGTCTATGCTGTTAACGATCTTATTATAGCCGACGACAACGACGACACGCTCAGGACCGTAGATCAGCGCAGCAACGCGATTTCCGCGGCCGTCTACATTGTAGAGCTCACCGTTTTCCGTGACCGCATTGGAGCTCATCACATATACATCCGCGCTGAGTGCATTGTGGTAAACCGTTTTCACCTCATCGGCAGTCAGCCCGGCGGCATAACGGTCAAAAAAGCGGTAATCGCCGCAGCGGAACAGTGACAGCGCATCGATTTCGTCTAAGGTGACCGATCCGCCGCATCCAATACTGCAGCCTGGGTTCAGATACGATTTCAGAAGCTCGCGTGCCTCTGTACGGTCTTTTGCATAAACCGCTTCCATACGGTTGCGTCGGAGGCCTTCGATCGTACGCTCGATTCTTTTCATGGTCAATTCTTCCATCATAGGATGCATTTTGTGATTCCTTTCTTTCTTATTTTTCATTAGCGGGATGTCTCTTCGGGTGTTTCACAATGTATGGCTCTTATTCAACCGCACCGCCGACATCTTCTCCTCTGGATAATGTGTATTGAAACAGGATACGGTCTCCATCCTTCAGTATGTATTCAGAGCAGCTCAAATTGGTAAAAACACCGTTTACGGAATAAAGCCATCCCGAAAGCGGCCCCGCATCGAATTCATACAGATTGTGTATGCCTTCCACATAAACAGATCCTGTGAGCGGTGTTTTTGTATATTCCATGTGGATACGGTTTTTTTGACAGGTACGAAGTAAGACATCGAAAACGGATTCGCCCTCTGTAAAGCCGACGGTGACCTCCTCTTGGATCATTCCGTCCTTTGGGAGGATATCATACAATGCCTTATCGCATGCCGTCGGTGCATCGATCAGTGTTTTACAGGAGATGCTGATCGTACAGGTGCTTGTATATACGGATTCATCAACAGCTTTTTTGCATCCGGTTGGGGAGCAAAGCATTAAGGCAAAAAGTATACAAAGAATGGATCGAAAACAATTTCGTTTCATGATTGACAAAATTTTCCTTTTGATCACTTTACGTGCATTCGTTTTTCCGATGGGATTGCGGACCTCTGTATAGGATCCGTTTTTCGTTACAACAATAGTTTATCACATTCAAAAAGCGATGTCAACCGTGCCGCCGTTTTTTCTCAATTTTGTATGAGGAAAGGTGTGTGCCCGCAAATTGTCACTCATAAGAAGATGACCGCAGGTCAAAATAGGGTCGTAAAAATTTTTTGTCAGAAAGGAACGGTCATGAAAAAAACAGAGAGAGGGAGCTTGCGGCGGCCGCTGAAGCGTTTCATGTATGTGCTGCTTGCAGTATATACGGCGTTTGTTTGTACACTTGGCGCCATTGATTATGTTTGCCCGGATACATTGTCGGTATACGGAAGAGGGATTTGTCAGGATGAGGCAGCGATGCATCTTGATGCGGGACCGACGGCGGTGTGTTGTACGTCACAGAAAACGATGCTGACAATCGGCGGGATGATCCCGATCAAGGAGGTAACGGTCAATGCCTATGAGGAAAGGTTGGTTTATCCCGGCGGAATGCTGTTTGGCGTACGGTGCGCAATGGATGGGGTGCTTGTTGTAGGCTTTGAGGATGTCAAGGACGGAATGTGCCCTGCAAAAGAAAGCGGACTGCGCATCGGGGACTTGATTACCGCTGTTGACGGCAAGGGGATCCGTTCGGTCAAGGCGTTGTCGGATGCGGTTGCCGATGCGGGAAAACGAGGCGAAGCTGCCGTTTTTTCCGTTCAGCGGGATGGGGAGGTGTTATCCTTGCCGCTGACCCCCTGCAAGGCGGCGGACGGCGGATATCGTGCAGGTGTATGGTCAAGGGATTCCATGGCGGGGATCGGAACGGTGACCTTTATCGATCCCGAAACGATGGTATTCGGAGGACTTGGTCATGGGATCTGCGATATAGAAACGGGTGCGTTGTTACCGTTGTCGAGGGGGTCGACGATGGATGTGACGATCGGAGAGATCATCCCGGGGAGTGTTGGGAAGCCGGGGGAGCTGCACGGACAGTTTGCGACTGCAAGAACAGGAACCTTGATGAAAAACACGACCAGCGGTGTCTTCGGCATTTTTTCTGCGGCCAAGAAGGCATCGTTTGCTGAACCGATTCCGGTAGGACGTGCATCCGATGTTCACGAGGGCGATGCACAGATCCTTTGTACGGTGTGCGACGGCGCTGCACAGCTGTACAGTGTCAGGATTATCGATGTTGCAAGAGGTGGCGGCTCCGCTACAAAGAACTTTATCGTTGAGGTCACAGACGATGCACTGCTGTCCAAGACAGGAGGAATCATCCAAGGGATGTCGGGTAGCCCGATCCTACAGGATGGGAAGTTAGTTGGGGCTGTGACGCATGTTCTTATCAACGATCCGACGAAAGGTTACGGGATTTTTATTGAAAATATGCTTGAGGCGGCAGAAAACGGCGCAAATTAACCGAAATGTTGTCCCTAATTAACATCAACCGTATGTTGATATATAATAGGGACAACATTTTTCTGCAGAGGAATACAATGTCAATATTTCCCTTGTACTAACATGATTTTAGAATAATTCTCGCAATAAGTG
>JAFQMO010000130.1 GCA_017414385.1 Clostridia bacterium | reverse complement strand
TATCCAGACGGTCACGTTGGCGGCAAACATATCCGCACAGTGCATCGATCGGTTCTCTGTAGTAAAACGGATGAATATCAGCGCCTCCGGTCAACAGTACTCCGTCCAGCTTTTCGCAAAGGTCCTCTGCCATTGCTTCGTCTGCGTACAGATCGACAACCAAAGGAATTCCCCCGGCAGCCGAAACTGCATTCAGGTAGGTGTGCTGTATCCATGTCCGATCCTGCTCCGGATCATATTGCGGTGTGATGCCGATCAGCGGTTTACGGTATTTTCGCATATAACAAAGCCCCCCATCCAATACATTGTATGTATCATGGGAGGCTTTTATGATAATCGTTTACCTTATTTTTTCAGTGCACGGGGAGCTGTTGCGCGTTTGATCTCTGTTTTTGCCGCACATTCCATCTCTCCGCGTGCATAATCCAATTTTTTACCGATTTCCGTATATTTTGCGTCAACCGTTTTTTTCCATTCGATCAATGCCGCACGAACATCATCCATATCCGAAAGAATCTCGTCATGGCAGCTTGTCTGAATATTTGACATTTTCTGCTGCATACTGCCGATCAGCACACCGACCTCCGATTGCGCCCGTACGCGTGCCGCAAGCAATTCTGCGTTGACACCCGCCAGCATCTCCTCCGCCTTCGCTTTGGCAGACTGCAATATCTGCTGTGCTTCGGTATTTGCGCGGTTTAATACACCTTCCGCTCCACTGTTCGCCTGCAGCATGATGGCGCCGACATCCAAAGACATACGGTCATACTGCGCCGCCTTCTGCTTTAATTCTTCGTAATCGGCAGGAAGGGTATTTTCAGAACAGAGGATCTCCTCCGCTGCAGCGATCTCCTCGTTGGTACGGATCACCTCAAGCTCTGCACGCAAAACGGAATTCTCACGGTCCAACTCCTCACAGCGTGCATGCATGACCTCCAGTTCCGTTTGCAGATCTGCTCGCTCTGTTTCCGCAGAGGAAAGACCCATCTTTGCAGCATTTGCCGCATCCTCACTCTCGATCCGCGTCTGTGTTTCTGTTTCCAGCTGCTGCTTGCATTCTGCAAGTTCCGTTTGCAAAGACGCAAGCGTTGCTTCCAGTGTTTGAACACGCTCCTGCGCCTCCTCACACTGACGGGATGCCTCCTTGGCGGTTTCCAACTCTTCCTTTTGATGGTTGATCGTACCCTTCAGCGTTTCCTCAATACCGGAGAACTGCGCCTGCATCGTTTCAATATATGCGTTGACATCGCTCTTACGATATCCGCCGCCAAAAACCACACGGAATTTTTTTCCGTTTTTGTTCTGCTTTTTATCACCCATTGAGATCACCGTCCGCCGCTGTCAGGGGCGCACATCCTTTCTTCATTCCGTTTCCGATCATGACATCTCCGTTTCGCGACTGTCGGATTATGTCACCGTATCTTTGTCCCTATTGTACCATGTTTCCGTACGGAAATCAAGTACTGATCATGAAAAAAGCAAAAATCCCCTTTTCCCGCCATACCTCTCTGAGTATCGGAAAAAGGAGACATCCGCTATTGCAATAGGGGAAACCTTAAAATCAGTTTGCACGTTCAACCTTACCGGAACGAAGGCAACGGGAGCAAACATACACCGTCTTGGGCGTACCGCTGACAACAGCCTTTACTCTTCTGATGTTAGGCTTGAACATTCTGTTTTCCTTACGGTTCGAGTGAGATACCGTGTGACCGAATGCGACACCCTTTCCGCATACACTGCACTTTGCCATATGACAGACACCTCCTGTGAATTACGTTTATCGTAGAAATCATTACGAACATTGTCATTTGTATCCGTTTAAGACACGACTACTATTATATCATAAACTTTTGAAAATTGCAATAGATTTGAAGGAATTTTTTTTGAAAACTCGATGTTTTGGAACAAATTTACAAAATATTGTCCAAAGCACCGTCAAATTCCTTCAAAAACCAAATACGATCCATGGGAACAGAGACGGTTCTTCCCGTCAAATAGTCAAGATGCGACGGTTCCTGAAACGCAAATGTCAGCTTGTAGGAATACAGTGCCTGATATTTGTAACCCTCTCGTTTGTCCTCACGATTCACGCCATACTTCCCGTCACCGAGCAGCGGATGGCCAATCGACGAAAAATGTGCACGGATCTGATGCGTTCTTCCCGTGATCAAATGGACCTCGCATAGAGACAGCCGATCGGTTTTCGCAAGGACACGGTATTCTGTTACGATCTCCTTGACCTCATGACTTTTCGTTGTCTTCTTCTCGAAGACCGAAACCATGTTTGTCGCCGCATCCTTTTTCAAATATCCGCGCAAAACATCGTGCTCCCGTTCCATCACGCCGTGTGCCGCACAGAGATACCGCTTATCGATCTCATTCCGTCGGATCTTTTCGTTGATGACACGCAGAGTCTGCGCATTCTTTGCAGCGATGACAATACCGCCCGTATTACGGTCGATACGGTTGCAAAGCGCCGGTGCGAATGCGTTCTCCTGCTCGGGAACATATTCGCCCTTTTGCCAAAGGTATGCCTTGATATGATTGATCAGCGTATTGACGTCCTCATGATCGTCTGCATGAACAATCTGTCCCGGGCGCTTATCGCATAAAATCAGATTCTCATCCTCATATACGATATTGATTCGCGGCGTGATTCTTTGATACGCAAGATCCGGAGATACTGCATCAAAGAATTCTTCCTTGATGAACAGCTCCACCGTATCTCCCTCATAAAGCACTGTTTTCTGCTCTGCACGCTTCCGGTTTACCTTGATCTTTTTCAGTCGGATGTATTTATACATGAGGGAGGGCGGCAATGTTTTCAGATTCTTTGACAAGAACTTATCCAGCCGCTGTCCCGCATCATTTTTTCCGATGGTGAAGGTACGCAAAATTGCCTCCCGTATTTAATTCTCCTCAGTTACAGCGTCAGCTGCCGTCTCAACAACGGCGATCGACAGCTCCTCAAGACCCTTGGGATCTGCAGCACCGGGGGCGCCGGACATCAGCTCGGATGCATTCTGTACCTTCGGGAATGCGATGACGTCACGGATATCCTCCTGACCGAGAAGCAGCGCGACCAGACGGTCAAGACCGAACGCAAGACCTGCATGGGGAGGAACTCCGTACTTGAATGCCTCCAGAAGATAACCGAACTTCTCTTCCGCATCCTCCTTTGTGATACCGAGCAGCTCAAACATATGAGACTGCAGCTCGCTGTCATGGATACGAACAGAACCGCCGCCAAGCTCCGTACCGTTCAAAACGATGTCATATGCTTTCGCACGGACACGTCCGGGATCGGAATCGAGGAATGCCAGATCCTCATCCATAGGAGAGGTGAAGGGGTGATGCTTTGCATAGAAGCGTCCGTCCTCCTCGCTCCACTCAAGCAGCGGGAACTCTGTTACCCACAGGAACTTAAATTCGTGAGGATTGAGTAAACCAAGCTTCTTTGCAACATGACGGCGAAGCGCACCGAGCGCATCAAACACAACGTCATTGCGGTCTGCAACGATCAGCAGAAGGTCTCCTGCCTCCGCCTCAAGAGCAGCCTTGACCGCATCATTTTCCGCATCGGTCAAAAACTTTGCATAAGAGGAGGAAACGTCTCCGTTTTCAGACCACTTCAGCCAAGCAAGTCCCTTCGCACGGTACAGCTTGACAAAATCGGTCAACGAGTCAATTTCTTTTCTCGTCATGGACGCGCCGCCCTTGATATTGATACCGCGAACAGAGCCGCCGTTTTCGATCGCACCGCGGAACACCTTGAATTCCGTATCACGTACGGTGTCCGAGAGATTCTTGAGTTCAAAGCCGAAACGGATATCAGGCTTATCTGAGCCAAAGCGTTCCATTGCCTCTTCATACGGCATACGGATGAAGGACTGCTCAAGCTTCTGTCCAAAGTAGTGCTCAAACAGATACTTGATAAAGCCCTCATGCATATTCATGACATCATCTGCTGTCGCAAAGGACATCTCTGTATCCAGCTGTGTAAACTCAGGCTGTCTGTCGGCACGGAGGTCCTCATCACGGAAGCAGCGTGCGATCTGGAAATAACGATCGAAGCCTGCGCACATCAAAAGCTGCTTGTACAGCTGAGGGGACTGCGGGAGCGCATAGAAGGAGCCCTTGTGAACACGGGAAGGGACCAAATAGTCGCGTGCACCCTCAGGGGAAGGCTTGACAAGACACGGCGTCTCAAGATCGATAAAGCCGTTTTCCGCGTAATAGTCACGCGCGATCTTGGTAATTTCGGAACGCGCGATCAGGTTCCGCGCAAGATCCGGACGGCGAAGGTCCAAATAGCGGTGCTTCAAGCGCAGCTCTGCCTTGACATCACTGTTTTCAACGATCGCAAACGGCGGGGTCTGAGACTTGGAAAGGATCTTCATAGAAGCAACCTCGATCTCGATTTCCCCTGTCGGGATATTCTTATTGACTGCGCCCTCGCCTCTTGCACGAACTGTACCGTGCGCACAAAGAACGAATTCTGCACGTACATTGAACGCCATATCAAAGACCTCTTTGTCAGTCGTATCACCGAATGCAAGCTGAACGATGCCTGTACGGTCACGAAGGTCGATAAAGATCAAACCTCCGAGGTCTCTTTGTCTCTGTGCCCATCCCATGACACAGACGGTTTCTCCGATATTTTTGGCAGAAAGCTCTGCGCAGTAACAGGTGCGCTTATCTTCTGCCGTCAAAAATGCTGCCATACTCGATCTCCTGTTTCTCATATACTTTCACAATCGGTCATTTACCGATGTTTTATAACAATAATTATACCATGTTATTATGAAAATGTCAATTCCTTTTCCCCTTCAAAGGCACATCAATCTGTCCATTTATCGAAAAACAAAAAACACAACCGCATATTGCCGCGGAAAACAAAAAAAACAGTCTTCATTTCCCTCTTGAAATTATTGGCAATATCTGCTATAATAATTAAAAGCAAGTATTTTTAAGGGAGCGAAATAATGGATTTTTCTGCAATTGATAAGAATTTTGCTATAAAAACAGAATTATACCGCGATGATATTGCCTTTTTTGACGCGGAAAGCGAACCGTTTCGTATATACGGTGTAAAGAAAGAAAACGGCATCTTCCGCAGAATGCCCCAATCCGTCGCCAACGCAGTCAGCGAAGGTGTCTCTTATCTTCATGAGCTTACATCGGGCGGCCGTGTTCGCTTTATCACAGACAGCCCCTACGTTGCAATTTACACGGTCCAGCACCGGCTTTCCAAAATGCCGCACTTCTCTTTTATCGGATGTAATGCATTCGACTTGTATTCGGATGGAAAATTCGTCAACAGCTTCCGTCCTCCCCTGGATATGACGGATCACTATGAGGACGACAATGATCTTCCCGACCCCGGGAAAGAGCATGAGATCACGATCCATTTTCCGCTGTATGCAGGTGTAATCAAGCTGTATATCGGTCTGAAGGAAGGCAGCACATTGAAGCCGGCAAGTGATTATGCTGTGGAAAAGCCCGTTGTCTATTACGGCTCCTCCATCACACAGGGTGCATGTGCATGCCGTCCCGGCACTGCGTATCCTGCGATCATAGCACGTACCCTGAGCTGCAATTTTTCGAACCTTGGCTTTGCGGGATGTGCAAAGGGGGAACCGGAAATGGCAGAGTACATTGCAGGCCTTGATATGTCTGCCTTTGTGTACGATTACGATCACAATGCAGATTCACCTGAGCACCTGAAAGAAACGCATGAGGCAATGTTTCAAACGATCCGCCGTGCGCACCCGGATCTCCCAATCCTCATGCTTTCCATGATCTACGGTCAGCGGAATGATGATATCGAGGAACGCTTACAGGTGATCAAGCAAACCTATCAAAACGCCATCGATTCCGGAGATAAAAACGTTTGGTTTATTGACGGACGGGATCTGTTTACCGAAGAGCTCCGCAACGATGCCATGGCAGATCTGTGTCATCCCAACGACAGCGGATTTCTCATGATGGCAAATGCAATCGGCAAGGTCCTGCAAAAAATGTTATCTATCTGCACGAGCTGACAGCAGGAGGCCGTGTCCGTTTCATCACAGACAGTCCCTATGTTGCAATCCATGCAGTGCTGCATAAAACCACACGCATCCCGCATTTCTCTTTCATCGGATGAAACGCCTTCGATTGATATTCTGACGGAATCTTTATCAACAGCTTTCGTCCGCCGATCGATATGGACAACACCTATGAATGCGATCTCGATCTGGATGATCCCGGGCAAGCACATGAGATCACGATCAATTTCCCGATCTATACCGGTGTGTGCAAATTATACATCGGTCTCAAAAAAGGCTGTGTATTGAAGGCAGCTGCAGACTACCGCATTGAAAAGCCGATCGTATATTACGGCTCCTCTGTCACGCAGGGATCCTGCGCAAGCCGTCCCGGAAATGCCTATCCCACGATCATTTCCCGCAGACTTGATTGTAATTTCGTCAATCTCGGCTTTTCCGGCCGTGCATGGGGAGAACCGGAAATCGCGCAGTACATCTCGGGGCTTGAAATGTCCGCATTTGTATTTGATTATGACCACAACGCAGACACACCCAAGGAGCTTTTGGATACCCATGAGCCGATGTTCCAAGCCATCCGAAAAGCCAATCCAAGCCTCCCCATTCTGCTCCTCTCACGCGTTTATAACCGTCGGGACAAGGAGATCGAGGAAAGACGGGATATCATCCGTCAAACCTATCAAAATGCGTACAATGCGGGAGACCGTCATGTTTATTTCATCGACGGCGGCGACCTTTTCGCCGAGGAGAACCGCAATGATGCAATGACAGATCCTGCACATCCCAATGACTGCGGCTACGTCATGATGGCAAATGTTATCGGAAATACACTGAAGAAAATGCTTTCTCTTCCGTGATCACGGAAATTTATAAAACAAACCGAAAGGAAACACATCACATGAGCGCAATCAAAGACATCTCTCTTGCCAAAAGCGGGTACGACAAGATCAACTGGGTAAAAAGCTATATGCCCATCCTGAACTCCATCTACCGCAGATTTGAGGAAGAAAAGCCGTTTGCGGGGAAGAAGATCTCCATGTCAATCCACCTGGAGGCCAAAACCGCATATCTTGCAATGACACTTGCCGCAGGCGGTGCACAGGTATATGTCACAGGATGCAACCCTCTCTCAACACAGGACGATGTTGCCGCCGCACTTGCGGATGCCGGCTTTGAGGTCAACGCATGGCGCGGTGTTACCGATACGGAATACGAGGAGCATCTGAAAAAGACACTGTCGCTCTGTCCCGACGTTATGATCGACGACGGCGGTGACCTGACACACCTGCTTCACGGAGAATGCCGCGAATACGGCAAAAACCTGATCGGCGGATGCGAGGAAACAACGACCGGTATCCACCGTCTTTTCTCCCGCCAGAATGCAGGAAAGCTGGATTACACCATGATCGACGTCAACGATGCCGACTGCAAGCATCTCTTTGACAACCGTTACGGAACGGGTCAGTCCACCCTTGACGGTATTATGAACGCCACCAATCTGATCATCGCAGGAAAAACCGTTGTCATCGGCGGATACGGTTGGTGTGGAAAGGGCATGGCAATGCGTGCAAAGGGTATGGGAGCTGTCGTTGTTGTAACGGAGATCGATCCCATCAAGGCCATTGAAGCGGTCATGGATGGATTCACTGTTATGCCGATGGATGAGGCGGCAAAGATCGGAGATCTGTTCGTTACGCTGACAGGCTGTGCGGATGTCATCCGAGACCGTCACTTTGCTGTTATGAAGGACGGCGCACTCCTTGCAAATTCCGGCCACTTTGATGTTGAGATCAACAAGCAGGAGCTTGCACAAATGGCTGTTGAGGTTTGGGAACGCAAGCCCAATATCCGCGGTTATAAAATGAAGGACGGTCGTGTTCTGAACCTGCTTGCCGACGGACGTCTTGTCAATCTTGCCGCAGGAAACGGTCACCCCGCAGAGATCATGGACATGAGCTTTGGTATCCAGGCGCTTTGTCTTGAATATCTCGTCAAGCATGAGGGTGAGCTTGATCACAAGGTCTATCAGGTTCCGCGTGAGATTGACGAAATGGTCGCACAGATCAAGCTTGCATCCATGGGCGTATCGATCGACCGTCTGACAGATGAGCAGATCGCTTACATGAATCAGGTAGATTAAACATATACAAAAGCACATAGTTATCATCAGAAAGGATCAATATCTCATGAACGCATACGGAAAAACAGCTTGGATGATTCCCGACACATATTACCGCTCTGTCTCCCGCAATGAAACAGACAAAAGCCACGAGGCAGTATGTGTCCTCAACACAAGCGATAAGGATGCACACATCACGCTGACCCTCTTTTTTGAAGACAGAGAGCCCCGCAAAGGCTTTTCTGCAGTATGTCCCTCTATGCGCACCAATCACATCCGTCTCGATAAAATCGTTGATTCGGACGGTGTGGGAATCGTACCGGATACCGCATATGCCATTCTCGTGGAGTCGGATACTCCGATCGTGGTTCAGTATACCCGTGTTGATACATCAGCCCCCGAAATGGCGCTGATGACAACCATGGCATACAGCATCAACAACTGATTTCAAAATGTACAATCCTGCCGCAGATAAAAACATCTGCGGCAGTTCTTATGTCCGAAAATATCTGTATATACAAGCCTCCGTTTTCCTCCAAAGGAATTGACAACGGCCCTCAAATGCGTTATAATATTCTTAAGTTTGACGGCGTTTTCAGCAATTTTACAAAAGCACTGTCCAAGTTACAAATCAAATAATAAAGGAGTATCACAACATGAAGAAGTGGATCGTTGTTTTGTTTTTCGTCCTTTTTGCCCTTGTTTCCTGCGGACAGCCTGAGGCAGCAGACATCAACATTGATACCGTTGTCGGTGATATCACCGCAAAATATGCGTTGAATGACGGATTCCTTTTTACATCGTCCTCCGATAAGCTCGGCGAGTATCTTGATGAGGATCTGATCCTTGGGTATTACGGTGATGCCGCTGATGTCCCGGATTTTTCCAAGATCGCATCCTACTGTGTTTACATCGATGAGTCCGACGTGGATGTTTATACCGATGTCGGTATCTTCAAAATGGCAGATCCTGCTTATGCCGATACCTTTGTTGAGTATCTTCGTGCCCGTATCGATGATAAAATTGCTGAGGCTGTGATGTACCCCACAAGAGACATTCCAACCCTTGAAGCATCTGTCTTTACCGTTTACGGCGATTATGTTTATTATGTCTGTGCCGAAAATGTGCAGGACATCGTCACAGATATTCGCACGTCGTTGGAACAGTAACCGCATATCGAGGCAAATAACAACGCTATGATGATGTCATCTCTTCCGTTTTTGTTCGGATTTCTTGCAGTTGGACTGCTTCTCTATTATGCAACGCCGCTTCGCACCGTCAGATATGCTGTATTGTTTTGTCTGAGCATGGCACTTTGTATATGGGAAGCGCCGCCTGTGTTCCCCGTGCTGATCGGTACGATCGTACTCACCTATTTTTTGGGACTCGGCATCGCACATTATAAAAAGCGCAGTGCAAAAAAAGCTGCAGTGTTGTTTTGTCTGTCTTTGCTATTGACACTGCTCCCCCTGCTCCTCTGCCGACTCTATACAGTCCCCACGCTTTCCGAGCACCTGATGCGCCCTGCGTTCACCGCATTTCCCGCCGGCATTGCCTTCTGTACGCTGCGTATCATCTCCTATACCGTGGATCTTTACTGCGACCGGACCGATGTACAAAAAAACATCATTCGGTATAGCATCTACGTTTCTCTTTTTGTCTATATGAGTACGGGACCGATCGTTTTGTACCATCGATTTGCCAATTCACTCGAAAGCAGAGAGGAATCTCTCTCTCTCTTTGCGGGTGGTGTCCGTCGGTTCATTCTCGGTCTGTCCAAAAAGATCCTTCTTGCTGACACACTCTTTTCCTTTCATACCTATTTTTCCGATGCAGAAAAATTCACAAGCTCGGTCATCGGTTCCTGGATGAGCATCGTCTGCTTTGGTCTGTTCGTCTATTTTGACCTCTCAGGGTACGCCGATATGGCGATCGGTCTTGGCAGCATGTTCGGCTTCCGTCTTCCTCAGAATCTGATGTATCCCCTCACGGCACACTCGGTCACCGATCTGTGCCGCCGATTCTTCACAACGCTGCATACCTGGCTGAATGTATACATCTATGATCCGTTTTTTGCAAAAAAAGAAGGCCGCCGCGTATGGCGTATCTGTTCTGTTATCGCAATCGGTGTCCTTGTCACGTTATGGCACGGTACCGCATCGACGGTACTCCTCGCAGGCGCAGTCCTCATCCTTTCCATTCTTGCAGAGCGGAGCCTTTCACATTTCCGTATCCCGCAGATCGTGTCACGGATATACACGCTTGTTGTTTTGTCAATTGGGTTGACCTTCCTTTCACACGCCGATGCCGCACAGGCAGTACAGCATCTGCTTATGATGATCGGTGTACGCTCCGCGGTTTTCTGTACACCGACGATTTGCTATCAGTCACTGCGTGTACTCCCCGTAATACTGATCGCAATTCTCTGCGCAACACCGCTTCCAAAGACGCTTTGGATACGGCTCTGCGGCGTAGATCTGACCGCCGATCATGTTGACGCTGCTGTGGAGCAAAAGCGTACTGCCATACAAAACCTCTTCTGCTGTCTGTCTGTTGTGTGTCTGATGCTGCTCCTTGTTCTTTGCATCGCACATCTGACAGATTCCGCACCCAGGCTGTCCTTCTATCAGCTGCTGCAAGGAGATGCAAAATGAACAAGATCATCAACATTATTACAACAGTGATATTTGTATCACTTATCGCTGTGATCTCCGTTTCATTCTGGATCGCTCGCGACGTGAGCTTTTCCGATGAGGAAAGCAGAAGCCTCACCTCATTTCCGAAGCTTTCAGCAGAACACCTTGTAAGCGGTGACTTTTCTGCTGATATGCAGGAATATTACATGGATCAATTTCCCCAAAGAGGCCTGTTTACCGGCATCAACAGCGCCGCGAAAATGCTTGTATTTGGAGAAAACAACGGAATTCTTTTGGGCGAACGCGGGCAGCTTGCTGTCCGACTCTTTCAGATGTATCAAAGCCGACGGGAACGCACTCCCGACATGGATTATTATTATGAGGACAATGTCCGTATCTCCTTGGAAGGGCTGAATGCCTTTGCACAAGCACAGTCGCGTCCGCTTGCAACCATTCTTCCCCCAAGAACAGTCGATGTTGCAGCAAGTGCATTCTCTTATCCGACCGAGATCAGCGATGCACTTTGGTCACTGATCGGACAGACGCTCACGCCCGAAACCGGGTACATTGATATGCTCCCCGTCTTCCGTGAAAAATACGAAAACGGCGACTATGTTTATATGCGTACCGATCATCATTGGACCACATACGGCGCTTATCTTGCTTATGTGAAGCTGATGCAGACATGGGATATGGAGGACAAAATCCTGCCGATCGATGCCTTTTCCGTTGAATCGATCCCAAATTTTTTCGGAACATCCTATTCAAAAGCACGTCTGAAGCAAGTCACCCCGGATACACTTGAGCTTTGGA
Organism: Clostridia bacterium; assembly: GCA_017414385.1. Taxonomy (GTDB): domain Bacteria; phylum Bacillota; class Clostridia; order Oscillospirales; family CAG-272; genus RGIG3925. The sequence goes on along the minus strand of JAFQMO010000130.1, from coordinate 16,364 downwards.
CTCTCGGAAATGACACGGAGTTTACGACAACCTGTTATGCATCCAAGCAAAGCAAGGATGAACAGGGAAATACGGTAATTACAAAAGAACCGTATCTCTCCTTCCCCTCTTGGCTCAACCGTGAATATCTGGATCAGAGAAACAAATATGCCGCGTTTCTCGACAGTACACACAATGAGCAGACCGTATTCAAAAGTACCCCCTCCGAAGCACAGAGAGAGCGCTTGCTGATCGCAAAGGACTCCTTTGCGAATACCATGGTCCCTTTCCTTGCTCAGCACTTTGACCTTGTGATCATCAACTTGGCAGGAGGGATCACATCGCTCACCTCTTATGCAGAGGAATATGACTGTGACCGTATTCTCATTGTTTATAACTACGCAAATCTGATCGAAAACAATCATCTCGCATCTGTCAAATGATAAGATTTCCATCATTCCATTACCAATAAACCAAACCGGAGGTTATGTAAAATGAAAAAAAGATCATCCCGTTTTCTATCCATCCTTCTTGCCGTGTTGTGCACACTTCCGCTTGCGGTATCCTGCGGAAAGGATGGAGAAAACGCCCCATCCTCTGATACCGATTCGCAATCTGTCTCAAATGAAGCAGACACAGGCTCCCCTTCCGCTCCGCAAATGAAAGACCCTTCCGTTTATTATGCGCCGAAAAAGGAAGCTGAGGTCTACGATCCTGAAGACACCCGCGAATTGAAGATACATGGCATTTCAACATCAGACGGTGATTATGCCGCGGTATACGGGGAATGCCCGATCGGCACGACCGTACACATCAAAAATGCTTACGGAGAATTCTCTGTTCTGTCTGAAGGCGGCTGCTTCGCCGCACGTGTTCTGAATCCCGATCCAACGGCTGCGCTTGAGGTTTCCCTTTCTTATAACGGAGAAGCTGTCGGCGATGTTCTTCAATGGACCGGAGATGTCATGGTCTCCAGCCAGGAGGAGGTTTGGGCTGTATTTCTCGGCGGTGAAAATCAAGGCTTCTATCATCAGATGGTTCCCGATTTTATCGGTGCCAATGTGCTCACGGACAGCCTGCTTCAATTAACGGAAAGCCGTTGGGCCTCCCGTGTGGACAGACTGAAGGAGATCGGGGACGGATGTGAAATCATCTGTGTTCTGGTTCCCTCGCCAATGACAGTTTATCCGGAGCTTGTTCCAAAGGAGGCGGTTTCTCATGCCATCAATTGCTATTATCCGCAGTACGCGGATGTGGAATCCTCCTCAGATATCACACGCTTTGACCAGATCAGCCAAATGCTGACCAACGCAGGTGTTACCGTTATCGATATGCGAAAGACCTTTGAAGAGCATAAAAACGATGCGCTGCCTCTGTATTTTAACTACGATACACACTGGTCGGAATACGGCTCCTATCTTGCCTATGTCGAGCTTTACCGACACATCTCGGAAAAATTCCCTGCAGCAGTTCCTCATTCCTTCGACGAATTCTCCTGGGACGGCGGATACTACACAGGCGGTGACATTTCCGGTTATTTTAATCTGAACAATGACAGAAGCATCGTTGAATATGCCTACAAGCGGAATATGCTTTTCGATTCCGTTCCCGAGGTAGAAAGCTTTGTCCGTTATAAGAGCGATGATGATATGGGATATAACGCCTTCAGCAGTTCCCTTCTGGACGGCGGTGTTTATCACACCGGAAGAGAGGAACTTCCCGATATCTACGTCATTCGCAATTCGTACGGAGCATCGATTCACGATCTGATGCTCGAAAGAAGCAACAATGCGGTCTTCCAGCCGATGTTTTCTTACACCTTCAATATTGCAGAAATCGAAGAAGCTGCCCCTGACTATCTGATTTACGTCTATTCTGAATGGAAACTCGAAAAACTCATTGAGAATTGATATGTCATCACCGGAAACGTGAAAAAACGATCAAAAAACAGAAAGGTTTTAAACATGAAAAACAATTGCTGTTTCCCAACAATTCTCCTCGCTTTATTGTGTACACTTCCCCTCACCGTTTCCTGCGGCAATGACGCCGATCCCCAGACCTCTGACACAGAAGCTGTCACAACGACAGGGGAAACAGAATCAGCCGATGTTTCCTATCCGCAGATGAAGGATCCGTCCGCATATGCCGCTCCCAAAAGGGAAGCAGAGGTATATGACCCCGCTGATGCTCGGGCGCTCAAGATCCTTGGTGTCTCAAAATCCGACGGCGAATATGCCGTTGTATACGGAGAATGTCCCATCGGCACAACCGTTCATATTCAAAACGACTTCGGTGAGTTCTCTGTTCTGTCCGAGGGCGGATGCTTTGCTATGAGGATTCACAACCCGGATTCCATCGCTTCTCTTACAGCAACACTTTCCTACAATGATGAAGCAATCGCCGAAGAGGTGAAATGGAGAGGTCTCGTCACAGAATCCAACACCGATGAAGAATGGGCTGTATTTATCGGCGGAGAGAATCAGGGCTTCTACTATAAAATGGTTCCCGATTTTATCGGCGGCAATCTTTATACTGACAGCCTTCTCAATCTGTCGAAGAGCAGATGGAAATCCCGTGTTGAGAATCTGAAGGAGGTTGGGGACGGATGTGAGGTCATCTGTCTGCTTGCTCCATCCGCCATGACCATGTTTCCCGATCTTGTTCCCGAAGAAGCAATTTCTTCTGCAATCGACACATATTTCCCCCAGTACCGTGATCTGAGCTTCCCGCCTGAGACCACACGCTTTGACCAGATTTCTCAAGCACTCACGGAGGCGGGTGTTACCGTTATCGATCTCAGAGAGACCTATGACAAGCACCGAGACGATGCACTTTCCATCTATTACGACTACGATACGCACTGGACAGAATACGGTGCATATCTTGCATACGTTGAGCTGTACCGCCACATCTCAAAAAGATTCCCGGCAGCGATCCCTCATTCCTTTGACGAATTCTCTTGGGACTTCAACTACTACAAAGGCGGTGATATCTCCGGATATTTCAATCTCAATGATGACAGCGATATTTTTGAATACGGTTTCCGCAGGAATATGCTTTTCGATACGGTACCGGAGGTCGAAAACCTTGTCCGCTACACCATTGACGATGAAAACGGATATATGTCATACGGCGAAGAGGTTCTCGACGGCGACGAATACGATACAAACAGAACAGAGCTGCCCGATATTTATGTTATCAGAAACTCTTACGGTGCTACCATCTACGATCTGATGCTGGAAAGAAGTAACCGTGCTTATTTCCGTTCTACCTTCTCCTATTCCTATAACAAGGCAGAGATCATGGAAAAAGAACCTGACTATCTGATCTATATCTTTTCCGAATGGGACCTCGCGGAATTATTCAACAACTGATTTTCGGTTTTGTTTTCTTTGACATATTTCTGCATTTTCGCATAACCCTCTTGCATTTTCATACAAAAAAGTGTATAATATTGTATTGAAGTATCCCATATCCACCTCAAATAAGAAAGGCTTATCCTATGATTAAAAAGATTTCAGGCGGTGCATACCTGATCAACGGGCAGACCGTTGTCACAGATGCAGCCGCGCTTCCCCAAATGGGCATTCGGACAACAAAGGACGATGCAAAAAACAACACGATGGCATGGTCGATCCTATCTGCACATAATACTGCGAAGGATTCTTCCCTTCTGAAGATCCGCTTCGATGCAATGGCATCCCATGATATCACCTATGTCGGCATCATCCAGACAGCACGTGCAAGCGGTCTGCAGCAGTTCCCCATCCCCTATGTACTTACCAACTGCCACAACAGTCTTTGTGCAGTCGGCGGAACCATCAACGAGGATGATCATGTTTTCGGTCTTTCCGCAGCGAAAAAGTACGGTGGTAATTTTGTCCCCGCTCATCTTGCTGTCATCCACTCCTATCTGCGCGAAATGATGAGCGGATGCGGGAAGATGATCCTTGGATCCGACAGCCACACCCGTTACGGTGCCCTTGGTACTATGGCAATCGGTGAGGGTGGTCCTGAGCTGGTCAAGCAGCTGCTCTGTAAAACCTATGATATTGCCCGTCCTGAGGTCGTCGGTGTGTATCTGACAGGAAAACCCCGTCTCGGTGTCGGTCCGCAGGACGTTGCTCTTGCACTGATCGGCGCAGTGTTCAAGGATGGCTTCGTCAAAAACCGTGTTCTGGAGTTTGTCGGAGACGGTATTGCTTCGCTCCCCATCGAGTTCCGTAACGGTATCGACGTCATGACAACAGAGACCACCTGCCTATCCTCAATTTGGGTAACCGACGAGGAAACACACCGTTATTTTGCCGTTCACGGCAGAGAAAATGAATATCGGAAGCTGCAGCCCGGCAACGTCGCCTATTACGATGCGATGGTATGCATCGATCTTTCCGAGATCGAGCCGATGATCGCGCTCCCCTTCCATCCTTCAAATGTATACACCATCCGTGAGCTCAATGAAAACGCAGCGGATATTCTCAGAGAGGTGGAGCGTTCTGCAGCAGAACAGCTGGAAGCTCCGAATCTGACCTTCCGTTTGACCGACAAGATCAATGCCGACGGACGTGTCTGTGTAGATCAGGGTGTTATCGCAGGCTGTGCCGGCGGTACCTACGACAACCTCGCAGCAGCCGCAAGCATCCTTTCCGATGCCGATACCGGCTGTGATGCATTCTCCCTCTCCGCATATCCCGCAAGCCAGCCTGTCAACTTGGCTTTGGTTCGCTCGGGTGCGGCAGAAAAACTGCTTTCAGCAGGCGTCACACTGCGTACTGCATTCTGCGGTCCCTGCTTCGGTGCAGGTGATGTTCCCGCGAACGGAGGTCTTTCGATCCGTCACTCCACAAGAAACTTCCCCAACCGTGAAGGCTCCAAGCCCACAAACGGTCAGATCGCATCCGTTGCCCTGATGGATGCACGTTCCATCGCCGCAACCGCGAAGAACGGAGGTGTCCTCACCGCCGCAACTGAGATCGAGTATTCCGAGGAGATCCCCGCATATTGCTTTGATGGCTCCATCTATCAAAAGCGCTGTTATTTCGGTTGGGGCAAGCCTGATGCCGGTGCCGAGCTCAAATTCGGTCCCAATATTGCGGACTGGCCGAAAATGCAGCCGCTCACAGAAGATCTGTTGCTCCGTGTCGCATCGGTCATCACCGACCCCGTCACTACGACAGACGAGCTTATTCCCTCCGGAGAGACCTCCTCTTACCGCTCCAATCCGCTGAAGCTCGCAACCTTTGCGCTTTCCCGTAAGGATCCGGCATATGTCGGCCGTGCAAAAGAGGTACAGATGCTGGAGAATATGCGTCTTGACGGTGAAGAGCCGACTGCGCTTACAGAGATCTACCGAGTGCTTCGTACCTTTGAGAATAAGGACAGCCTTGATGCATCCAAGACCGGTATCGGTACGCTGATCTACGCAAACAGACCCGGTGACGGATCTGCACGTGAGCAGGCAGCGTCCTGCCAAAAGGTTCTCGGCGGTTGGGCAAACATTGCCATCGAATACGCGACCAAGCGTTATCGCTCCAATCTGATCAACTGGGGCATGCTTCCCTTCGTATTTGCGGATCCCACATCTGCTGAGGCTCTTCCCTTTACGGTCGGTGATTGGATCTTCATCCCCGATGTTCGACGCGCAGTTGCCGAAAAATGGGAGACCGTCACCGCTTATACTGTCAAGGCAGACGGAACGAAGACCTCGTTCACGCTCACCCTTGCTTCCCTGACCGATGACGAACGTCAGATCATTCTTGACGGCTGTCTGATCAATTACTATAACCGATAAACGAAAAAAGCCTTCGATCGATGATCGAAGGCTTTTTGTTTTATAGTATTTCCATGCTCAAATAACGGGGTGGTACGTGCTTCGTCTGCCACACGCCGTTTACAGAACAGTAAAATACAGAACCGTCCTCATACATTTGTTTTGCATCGATCCGATATACGATCGGTGCACCGTGCCTTTTACCAACCGCGTACGCACTCTGCGCATCCGTTGACAAATGCACGTACAGCCGTGACTGCGGCAAAAGCCCCTCGCTCTCAATCGCCTCTGCGTTTCGGGCAGCAGAGCCATGGAAAAGAACATCAGGCGGCTGTTTTTCCATAAGTCCCACATCCACAGGGATCGAGTGTCCCTGATTTGCGCGGATCTGCGTTTTATCCTCACTGAAGGAATACCGCTGTTTGTTATCGGTCATCACAATATCCTCAAGCATTTCCATATCAAAGGGACATACCGCGTTTATCGCACGGATCAGCTGCGCTGTGTCCGCCCAACCATTTGCATCCAGGGTGATTCCGACCGTCTGCGGCTTATGCCGCAGGATCAATGATAAAAATTTTCCAAGCTGCTGCTTGTCCATGCCATATCTCCTCCTTGGAAGCGTATTTGATCACTTCCTCCTTTTTCATATGACTATTATACCACGCCGCCCATGCGCCGTCAACCGCAAAAAAGATCTGCGCGGCTTCTTGCATAACGGAAAAACTTATGGTATAATTAGGATGGATTCCAATCCAATGATCAATCAAAAAAGAGGTGCAAATATGCGAAAGAATTTTGGTGCAAAGCCGATGATTTACCCAATGCCTGTACTTATCATCGGCACATACGATGAGAATGGGACTCCCAACGCAATGAATGCAGCATGGGGCGGCATCAGCGAGGAAAAGGAGATCTCCATCTGCATATCGGAGGATCACAAAACAACTGAGAATATCCTGAAGACCAAGGCCTTCACCGTCAGCATTCCCGATACGGAAAATATCGTCGCAGCGGATTATGTCGGCATCGTATCCGGAAATAAGATCCCGGACAAAATTGCACGCTGCGGATGGACTGCCGTTCGCTCGGAGTTTGTGGATGCACCTGTTTTCGAAGCGCTTCCCTTGGTCCTTGCATGCAAGCTTCTCTCCTATGATGCACAAAGCTGCCGTCTTGTCGGCGAGATTATCGAGGTCAGTGCAGATGAGAGAATCCTTACAAATGAAAACATTGATCTGACCAAGTTCCACCCCATCACCTATGATCCCGCTAACCACAAATATGTTGCCCTCGGCGCGGTTGTAGGCAACGCGTTTTCTGATGGAAAGCAGCTCTTAAAAAACAACTGATTTTACGTCTGCCGTACGGATCCACGTACGGCAGCTTCTTTTTCTCTTGTTTTAATTACTCTTTTCTACAATTCGAAAAATCAGATCAAATGCTATTGACAACCATGTCGAAATATCATATAATTAGGTCAACAAAGAAAAAGAGGGTGATACGTATGAAAAAAAGAATCGTAATTCTCTCAGTGCTTCTGGCGCTCGGCATCGTTCTGCTCACCATCTCCATCGCCATGTCTCTCAGCTGTTTGACAAATACTGTCAGGGGAACAGATACCGAGACACAGACCGATACCCCCGATACGACCGTCCCGGATCAAACGTCAGCAGAAGCAGAATCTACGGAAACAGCCGACATAACGGCAACAGCAGCATCTGAGTCCTCCGATGACACTCCTTCACCGACCGAAACAGAATCGATTCAGACAGAAGAATCACCCGCTGCAACACCTGCTGTTACGGCCCCTCCCGTTACAACGCCTGCGGTCACCGAGCCCCCCGTTACAACACCTGCAGTCACCGAGCCTCCCGTTACAACACCTGCAGTCACCGAGCCTCCCGTTACAACACCTGCAGTCACCGAGCCTCCCGTTACAACACCTGCAGTCATCGAGCCTCCCGTTACAACACCTGCAGTCATCGAGCCTCCCGTTACAACACCCGCTGTTACAGAACCCGAAATGACCCCCCCGGTCGAAACCGAAACCGAAGAGGTGACAATCGAAGAACCGGAGCCTGCAATTCCCATCATCGATGAGAATGCACGTGTTCCTGCTGAGTACTGTACCACCTTGAAGCAAGCAGAAATCTACTCGCCCTTCGACACAAGAGAATTAAAGGTGCATGGCATATCCCGCTCCGACGGTAATTATGCAGCTGTGTACGGAGAGTGTCCGATCGGTGTCACCGTCCATATTGAAAATGAGCACGGAAGATTTTCCGTCATATCCGAAAAAGGATGCTTTGCGGTGAGAATCTATAATCCCGGATCGATCGCCAGATTTACGGTTACCCTCTCCTCTAAGGGCCGTCCGGTCGGTGATACGCTTACACGCAGTACACTTATCAAAAAATCCAATGATACCAACGAATGGGCTGTTTTCATCGGTGAAGAGAATCAAGGCTTCTATCACAAAATGGTTCCCGATTTCGTCGGTGCAAATCTTTTGACAAATGATATGATACAAACGGCGAAAGACAGATGGCAATCCCGCGTGGAAAGGCTTCGCGGGATTGGTGACGGCTGTGAGATCATTTGTTTACTTGCCCCTTCCTCCATGACCGTATACCCCGAGCTTGCGCCAAAAGAAGCGCTGTCGTACGCAATGAACACTTATTTTTCGCAACATGACCACATCAAGCAAGCCGAGACCACACGCTTTGATCAAATCAGTCAACTGCTGACAGAGGCAGGTGTTACGGTCATTGATCTACGAGAGACCTTTGGGGCGCATAAGTACGATACCCTTCCTATCTATTACAATTATGACACACACTGGACAGAATACGGTTCCTACCTTGCGTATGTAAAACTGTATCAATATATCTCTCAGAAATATCCTACCGCCGCCCCCCATACATTCAATCATTTTTCGTGGGAGTGCGGATACTATACCGGTGGAGATATTCCGGGATATTTCAATTTGGACATCAACGGTGTCTTTGAGTATGCCTGCAAAAGAACAATGCGGTTCACCTCTGTCCCCGCTGTCCAAAACCTGACTCGCTATACCACTCGCAATAATCTCGGTTGGCACTCCTACAGCGATGAACTCCGCAACGGCGGTATCTACGATACAGAAAGGTCGGACCTGCCAGATATTTACGTCATCCGTAACTCCTACGGTGCCTCAATTTATGACCTGCTGCTGGATAGAAGCAATCGGGCATTGTTCCGTCCGATGTTCTCATATACCTTCAACATTGCAGAGATTCAACAAAACGAGCCCGATTATTTGATCTATATTCTCTCCGAATGGAATTTGAATGAGTTACTCGAAAACTGATCATATTCCTCACACAGGTAACCTCAGCACTGCCAATGGTCTCCCCTGCGGCAGTGCTTTTTCGTGAAAAAAACCGCAGAATCGGTGTTCCGCAGTACTTTTCAACACTTGACAATTGACGGGAAGAATCGGATTTCTATTGACAATTATGTCGAAATATATTATAATAGAATATATGAATATCCAAAGGAATAGGGATAATATGAAAAGAAATTTGATTGTTTTATCGGCGCTCCTGGCCATAGGAATCATCCTGCTTGCCATCTCCTTAACAATGACACTGAAGCGATTGTCGGATCACCGGGATGATGAAACCGATACAAAGCAAACCTCCGCATCAGATACCGTAACTGACGGAGCATTAACCGAATCTGAAGCATATCCGGATACATCGGAATCCGATACCGCCGAATCCCAGAAGCCGGATACGACCGAACCTCAGAAACCGGATACCACCGAGCCTCAGGAGCCGGATATCACCGAATCTCAAGAGCCGGATACCACCGAGCCTCTGAAGCCGGATACCACTGAGCCTCAAGAGCCGGATACCACCGAGCCTCTGAAGCCGGATACCACCGAGCCTCTGAAGACGGATACCACTGAGCCGCCGAAGCCGGATACCACCGAGCCGCCGAAACCGGATACCACCGAGCCTCCGAAACCGGATACCACCGAGCCGCCGAAGCCGGATACCACCGAGCCGCCGAAGCCGGATACCACCGAGCCGCCGAAGCCGGATACCACTGAGCCGCCGAAGCCGGATACCACTGAGCCGCCCACCAGCAATGATATTCAAAATGAGGGTGCACTGCTTGAACCAACATTGGAGCCTGCACAGATCACCCTGCTCCGACCGACCGCTCCCGGCGTGCTTGTATCAAAAAATCAGGAAGCTTCCATCGACTATTCCAATACCAAGGACGGGTATGTCATGGTGCAGTATTTGCAGGATACATCTGTTCGGATCAAGGTGCAGGTCATCGGACCGACAACAACCTATACCTACAATTTGACACCGAAAGGTTGGACTGCATTTCCGCTTTCCGACGGAAACGGTGCATACCAGATCAAGGTATACCGCAATGTTGTCGATACACGTTATGCAACGGTGTTGTCGTTGGAATGTAGTGTTTCTCTCGACAATGAATTTGCGCCGTTCTTACGGCCCAATCAGTATGTCAACTATGAAAATGCCGTCAACACTATGAATACCGCAGCACAGGTCGTCGCAGGAAAAAGCAGTCTGCTTGATAAGGTGGACGCCATTTACTCATACGTCGTCAAAAATCTTACATATGATTACTACAAGGCAGCAACCGTACAAAGCGGATATCTTCCGGATCTGGATCAAGTACTTGCCGAGAAAAAAGGAATTTGCTTTGATTATGCGGCATTGATGGCAGGGATGCTTCGTTCTCAGAATATCGCCTGCAAGCTGATCGTCGGTTATGCAGGAACGGAATACCACGCGTGGATCAACGTTTGGTCGCCCGATGAGGGATGGATCGACGGCGCGATCTTCTTTGACGGTGTCAGGTGGCAGTTGATGGATCCTACCTTTGCGTCCACAAGCGGTTCCTCTGCCATTACAGGCATTCACTACACCACAAAATATATTTATTAAACGAAAAACAGCGGGAACTATCGTTATGAGATCTATGGAATTGAGTTATCTTGCATATGCCGATTTTTTTCATCAGCTTGCCGTGCTTCTGCGCTCCGGTATCCGTACAAGCGATGGATTGTATATCCTCGCTGAGGAAGAAAAAAATGCGGCCTATCGGAAAATGCTGACAGAAATGTCTCAAAAAATGGATGAAGGCGTGCCGCTTTCCTCTGCGCTTGCCGATGCAGGCTGCTTTCCCTCATATGCGATCGGTTTGATCGAAACAGCAGAGCGTGTCGGCCGTACCGAAGAGACGCTCCTCACTCTGTCCGATTATTATGAAAACAGAGACCGCATCAGAAAAAGCTTGAAAAATGCATTGACTTATCCGTCGGTCATGCTTTTGATGATGCTGGTTGTGATCACGGTTCTTCTTATCAAGGTTCTTCCCATCTTTGATGACGTCTATGCATCCCTGGGCGGAAGCCTGACCGGTCTTGCCGGCGGACTTTTGAAGCTCGGCGGGATCCTTGATCTGCTCATGCCGTTTTTCGGTATTCTGCTTGGTTTCTTGTTGATCATAGCAGCAATGATCCTTCTGATACCGTCCCTCAACGATGCGGCAAAAAAGGCCTCAAACCGTATCTTCGGTGATCGCGGGATCATGCGTAAGATCAACAATACGTATTTTGTTCAGTCACTTTCGATCGGTATGGCAAGCGGACTCCCCCTCGACGAGGCGATTTCGCTCGCCATCAATATGTTCAAGGATACGCCTGCTGCAGGTCAGCGCTTTTGCGCTTGCAAGAAGCAGCTGGATGACGGTGTCGATCTTGTCAGTGTGCTGCAGACCGCCGGAATTCTGGATGCTTCTGCCGCTCAGCTTTTGAAAGTCAGTATACGTGCGGGCAGTGCAGACATTACCATCACACAGATCTCATCGCGCATGTCTGACCAAACCGAGGAAATGCTGGAATCCATGGTTGCAAAAATCGAACCCGCCATGGTGATCGTGACCTCTGTTATGGTCGGTGCGATCCTCCTCTCCGTTATGCTTCCCCTTATCAATATCATGAAAGCGATCGGATGACCATGTATAACAGATTTTTCAAAGCCTGCACCGTGTTTTTGATACCACTTGCCGCAGTTGCCGTCCTCCTGTTCTTTTTGACTGCGCTGTCAAATATGGATGACGGAAAGGCACTTGAGGAAAAGCTTCAGCTTGAAAACGCACTGAAAAGTTCTACAGTTGCCTGTTATGCGATTGAAGGTGCTTATCCTCCGAATCTTGATTATCTGATCGAAAACTACGGCATTCAGATCAATGGTACCAGATTCGTCGTAAAGTATGAATACCAGGCCTCCAATCTGATGCCCGACATTACCGTATTGGATCAAAGGAAATGAAAAAAACGATCAAAAAAACAGGTATCAGCACCCTTGCTCCGCTCCTTCTCTTCACGGTCTTTTCCTTCTGTGTGGTAGCGGTGATCATGATGGGTGCGCAGATCTATCGGACACATACAAGCCGTGACAGAAACAGCTTTGATCACAGAACCGCAGAGCAGTATATAACGACTCGTATCCGTCAGAGTGACACACAGGGCGCTTGCTTTATCGGTGATTTCAACAGTACGGAAGGCGATACGGAAGGTGACACCTTCTTCTTCTGCGAAACTTTTGGCGATGATACATATTACACGCGTATTTACTGTTACAACGGTTATTTGTACGAGCTTTTTACACCTGCAAGCGGCGACTTCTCAAGGGAAGACGGAGAAAAGATCCTTGAGATGAAATCTCTTGCCTTCCGCCGTATCGACGAAGGCATATCTGTCGATCTTATCTTTTCGGATGGAACCGCAAGCAAGCTGTATGTCGGTCTGCGATGCGAAACGGAGGTACCATCATGAAAAATAAGGCGTTTTTGCCGCTGCTTGAGCAGCTATGCATGATCGCGTTCTTCGCTGTCGCCGCAGCGCTTTGTCTGCGTGGATTTGTTTTGGCAAATACAATTTCCGAAAACAGACAGATCAAGGACCGCGCCGTTGTGGAGGCACAAAATGCAGCAGAGGTCATAAAGGCTGTCCGATACGATGCCGATGCAGCGGCCGCACGTATGTCCTTTGAGAAGACCGACGACGGTACGCTCTGCATCCGTTACAACGAGAATTGGGAAAGCACGGACGATCCGCAGGCAACCTGCTTCACGCTGTATGCAAAGCGTACGGAAAGCAATGCCGCGGGACTCGGCACCGCCGAAATCACAGTCCTTCATCGAGACAAGACCGTCTTTTCAATTACGACAAGCTGGCAGGAGGTGTCTTATGAAGAAGAACCGTAAGCATCTCTCTCCACCGGTCGTCGGCGGTATTTCATTGCTCGTGATCTTTTCCGTTCTTTGTCTGACGGTATTTTCTCTTTTAACCATCAGTACCGCATTGGCGGAAAAACGTCTTTCCGACGTCAGCGCTAACACTGTTTCCGCATATTACGCAGCCGACTCAGAGGCAGAACGCATCTTTGCATCGATCCGCCGCGGTGAGATTCCCGCGGATGTCACGGTTACAGAGAATCGTTATTCCTATACTGTACCGATTACAGAAACGCTGTCATTACAGGTAGCCCTTCTGTATGAAAACGGCGGTTGGACCGTCCTGCAGTGGCGTTCTGTTACCGCAAACTCGTAGTAACTTTAGAAAGGATGCTTTCTTTTCTTGAAAGCCATGTTGAGCATGAACGAATTGCAAAACTATCTTGTACGCGCGGTAAATGACCGTGCATCCGATCTGTTTATCGTCGCAGGATGTCCGATCAGCGAAAAGTTGGACGGTCATATCCGTCCGCTTGAGGAGAACAAGCTCTTTCCGCGCGACACGGAAGCCCTGATTCGTGATATCTATGAGATCGCGAACCGTTCTATGGATCGATTCAAAGAAACGGGAGACGACGATTTCTCCTTTTCCGTGGACGGCCTTTCCCGTTTCCGTGTCAACACCTATAAGCAGCGCAACTCACTTGCCGCCGTCGTCCGTGTTGTTTCCTTTGAAATTCCAAAATGGGATGAGATCCACATTCCCCCGCAGGTCATGGACATTGCGGATATCACACACGGTATGATCCTCTTTACAGGAACAGCCGGCAGCGGTAAATCCACGACACAAGCCTGCATCATCGATCGGATCAACCGAACCCGTGACGGACACATCATTACCCTTGAGGATCCCATCGAATATCTGCACCGTAATCAGCGCAGTATCGTCAGTCAAAGAGAGATCGCCATCGATACCGAGAACTATCTTTCCGCACTTCGCTCCTGTCTGCGTCAGGCACCGGACGTCATTTTGCTCGGCGAAATGCGTGATGCCGAAACCATCCGTACGGCGATCACCGCAGCAGAAACGGGACACACCGTCATTGCGACCATGCATACAAGAGGTGCTGTCAACGCCATCGACCGTGTCATTGACAGCTTTGCCGATTCTCATCAGGAACAGATCCGTTTCCAGCTTGCGACAGTCCTTCGTACTGTCGTATCACAACAAATGGTTCCCGATGTCAGCGGCAACATTGTTCCTGTCTTTGAGCTGATGCATATCAACAGTGCCATTCGCAGCATGATCCGTGATAACAAGAACCATCAGATCGAGAATGCGATCATTGCCGGTCGTTCCGAGGGCATGATGGCAATGGACGATTCTATCCTCTCTCTATATCAAGCAGGCAAGATCACACGGGAAACTGCGATCAATTACGCAGATCATCCCGAGCAGTTGCTTCGCCGCCTCGGCTGAATCATATATCTCGAAAAAAAACAAACCGTTCCAAAATGAAACTTGGAACGGTTTTCTTTTATGATCGTAATACATGATATGGGAGACTACAGAGATATTTTGTCATCCTCCGTTATTAAAGATAAATTAAAATCGTCAAAATTAATGCTAAAATAATAGTACCAATCATTTCTTTACACCTCTATATCCGTTTATTCTTTTGTACGGAGCGCGCTATCGATCAACAACAGAAGCTCAAGAACACTGCGGAAGCTTTCTTCTTCTTTTCCTTCGTGCCAATAGAGAGAGCCCTGCCAGCTGGCATTTTGTCTGAAAAGGATACGCAATGAAAAGGTTGCATATTCTCCTTCCTGTACAGCATCGGGAGACAGATCCGGTGTTTTCTTCACAGCAGAGCTTCCGAAGGAACGTCTGCTTGAAAAGGACTGCGGATAATTCATTTCCTCTAACATGGCCTCCATGTTAGACAAGAAATCAATCACACCGCAAAAGGACACCCCACCCTCATAATACGCGTTGTAAATCTTTCCTTGCGGTATTTTATTGTCATAGTCATCGATACATACGATCGTTGTACGAAAAACGTTTTCATAAATTTGCGGTTTCATTGAAATACTCCTCCACAATCATTGAGTATATTATATCATGTCAAAGTCACAAAATCGGTCACAAATTAAAAAAAGATATTTTTTCTTGAAAACCTTTTTATAATACAACGACAACCTCGCAGGGGCTCGCTGTACAAACACATAAGGTATACCCTGATTCGAACGGTATACGGACAAACGCCGCATTCGACGATTGCCAACGGAACGGAACCAAACGATCTTGCTCTGTCCCCAATACACCATCCTCAGGAAGCAAACACAACCCACCAAAGCCTCCGTCGATTCCGGTCCCTGTATATTTGACATAGCTTTCCCGCGCAGTCCACAGATCAAAGAAACGATGCTCTGTATCCTGCTCTGAAACAAAAGCTGCTTCTCTTGCCGAAAAAAACCGTGCAGCAAGCTTTCGAAAACGAAGCTCTGCTGCTTCGATCGTCTCCTTCTGTAAATGACTGTGCTCTTGCAGATCGATCCCGATATTCTGTCCTGCAATCGCACAAATACAGTATGCGCCGCTGTGCGTAATGGAAATGTGGAGATCCTGAAAATTGGGAAAATACGGTTTTCCACGCTCTGTTTTTGCTACCGAAAACAGGGACGCGGGAAGCTTCATATCCTCCGCCAAATGATGCATCTCGCAAAAACGTGTCGCCGCGATTCGCAGATACTCCTCCGTTTTTTTGCCTTCACTCGCGTCAAATACGTACAGATGCGCAGGTACTTGTGCGGGCATCATACATCCGTATATCCCTTTTGTATCATATAGTGAATGACATCCTTGACCTGATGCAGCTGCCACACATCCCGATTCGGGATCTCAATATCAAAGTGATCCTCGAATACACATACGATATTCATTACATCAAAAGATGTCAAACAAAGATCCTTCACAAAATCCGTGTCATATACCAAGCCCTTTTTTCCTGTCACCTGATATACAACGTCCTGAACAAACGCAAAAAGACGTTCTTCCATGGTATTGCTCCTTTCCTTTCGCCGTCACACAACGTGCTTCTGTGCATCACAACATCAAACCGAGTATGCACAGAAAGTATCTTCGAAAATCACTTATACAAGATGACGCTTGATCTTTTGCAGCGCGGTCTTTGAAAATTCCTGCTCTCGAATATTCACCATCTTGATCTGCTGATACAGTGGAAGCTCCTTGTTCAAGCGGTTGATCTCCTCCTGCTGAAAATTAATTATATCTTATGAGGTTATTGTATGGAATGTTTGTTTTTTTGGTTTTTTACTG
>JAFQMO010000129.1 GCA_017414385.1 Clostridia bacterium | reverse complement strand
GGGGTTTATCTCCCGCCGTTTTCTTTGCATAGATCGTTTGGTTTCGGCGGCAGCAAGCCACCACCCTACAAGGTTGCGGTAGGTAAAACCTGCTTTATGGAAGGCACACCTTCGGAATACACGTTTTTGCGGAAGCACAAAAGGGAACGGAAAGTAAAAAAAGAACGCTGATAGCGCAGATGCGCCGTCAGCGTTTGTTGTTTTCTTGGAAGACGATCAGGAGATCGGTTTCTCCAGTTTCGGAACGCTTTGGTTGAAGCGGAAGGCAAGTGCCGTGAGCGCAAGATCATAGCTGTCGGCACCGAAGCCGCAGATCTGTCCGATACAGACAGGTGCGATCACAGAGGTATGACGGAAATCCTCTCTTGCGTGGATGTTGCTCAAATGGACCTCAACGACGGGAATACGGATCGCGGCGATCGCATCACGGATGGCATAGGAATAGTGTGTGTATGCACCTGCATTGAGAATGATGCCGTCACATTCGGTACGGGATGCGTGGAGAATATCGATGATCTCCCCCTCATGGTTGGACTGCGCAAAAACAACATGAATCCCCATGGCCTCCGCAGTCTCTGTGAGATGTGCGCAGATGGAATCAAGGGAGCTGCTTCCGTAAATACCGGGCTCGCGTTCTCCGAGCAGATTCAAATTCGGACCGTTCAGTACAAGGATCTTTTTCATAGCTAACGGGATTACCGTCCTTTCTTTTTGGGAAACGGCGCGAACACAAGGAGTCCCGTCGCCCTATCGTTTATTCACTATTATTATACGTGATATACAGGAATTTTTCAAGTCCTTTTTGAAAAATCCTTGACAAAATACCGAAACTGCTGTATAATAGTTAACGGTTTAACTGTATATCGGATCGATCGATTCGAATCGGAAAGGGGATTTTTATCATGTCAGAAAATAAACAGAATCAGACCTGGCATCTTCCTCATATCAATGGGAAAATGATGCGTGTACAAAAAATGCGTCGTGCGGTCGTGGAAGCAAGGGTCGCATCACTGAATGTCTCGCAGAGTCAGTTCCATGTATTGCATGAGATCATGCATGCACAGCGTCACGGTAACGGTGCACCTCTTTCGCAGAAGGATCTTGCGGAACGGCTCGGCATCAGCGCTGCGGCAGTTGCGATGATGATGAAGCGGATGGAGAAGGACGGCTATTTGACACGTGTTGTTTCGGAGAAGGATAACCGCTTCAATGAGCTTCATTTGACGGAGAAAAGTCTGGAGATCTTACATCAGTCAAGGGATATTTTTGATGGGCTGGATGTGATAGCCTTTCAGGGGATCAGCGATGAGGAGCTGGAGGTCTTCTGTAATTGTCTGGAGAAGATCAAGAGCAATCTGCTGAAGCTGCCGGAGCTGAAGGATCGGGCAGAGTATCGCTGCCGCCACAAGAAGGACTGATTCGGGTGCGCCGCGTCCATCTTTCGGATACGGCTTGTACGAACGGTATCGGGTGTCTGCGTACCGTTTATACAGAGGTCTGCAGCAGATACACAGAACAGAAAGGAAAAATTCATTGAAACGTTGGTTTAAGTATGTACGGCCGTATCTGCCGTATTTTATCATTGGTCCCATTTGTATGATCATTGAGGTCATCGGCGAGATGATCATGCCGAAGATCCTTGCAATGATCATTGACTACGGAACGGGAAGAGAGCCGATCGAGGGAGCCTCATCTCTTGTTCGGTTTGTTTATCGGGTATGCGGAGAACATGCATCTCCCTTCATTATTACGGCAATGGTCGGTATGATCCTGACCGCGGTCCTGATGATGATCGGCGGTATCGGCGGTGCCTATTTCGGTGCGAAGGCTTCTGTCAATTTTGCGGCGGACCTCAGAGAGGATATTTACCGTAAGGTACAGACCTATTCCTTTGCGAATATTGATAAGTTCTCCACAAGCTCGCTGATCACACGTTTGACAAATGACGTCACGCAGATGCAGAATTTTATCATGATGCTTCTGCGCATGTGCCTGCGTGCTCCCGGTATGATGATCGGTGCGCTGATCATGGCGCTGACCTTGAATCTGAAGCTCTCCATGGTGCTTTGCGTCTCGATCCCGCTTCTCGGTATTTCCATCGGTTTGATCATCTCGAGGGGCTTTCCTCGCTTTTCCAAGGTGCAGACAAGGATCGATGCGCTCAACGGCGTCGTTCAGGAGAATCTGACCAATGTCCGTGTGGTGAAATCCTTTGTCCGTGAGGATTTTGAGCAGAAAAAGTTTGCTTCGGCAAATGCGGATCTGAAGAATACGGCGATGTCGGCAT
This sequence comes from Clostridia bacterium, assembly GCA_017414385.1. Lineage (GTDB taxonomy): Bacteria > Bacillota > Clostridia > Oscillospirales > CAG-272 > RGIG3925. Next base: position 4,950 of record JAFQMO010000129.1, on the reverse strand, counting down.
CGCTTGTTATGATCTTTATGTCCCCTGTCATGAGCTTTTTTATGAATATCACCACCATTGCCGTTTTTTGGTTTGGCGGTAACATGGTCATCTCGAGGGATATGTCCGTTGGCGATCTCTCGGCATTTATTACATACATTACCCAGATCCTTTCCTCTCTGATGATGGTAACGATGATGTTCGTTATGATGTCCCGTGCGATCGCATCCGCAAAGCGTATCGGAGAGGTCCTCGATGAGAAGCCCGACATTGCAGACGGTGCACTGTCCGAGGACGAACGTGCACGTGTCATCGAGCGCGGAGAAATCACATTTGAAAATGTTTCCTTCCGCTATTATAAAAACAGCGAGGAAAAGGTGCTGAATCATATCAATCTGCACATTCCCGCAGGCGCAACGGTCGGTATCATCGGATCGACCGGATGCGGTAAGACCACACTTGTTTCGATGATCGCGCGTTTGTACGATGCAGATGAGGGTTCCGTTTTGATCGACGGTGTCAATGTGCGCGATTACAGCCTCTATCATCTGCGAGAGGGGGTCGGCATGGTCCTGCAGAAGAACACACTGTTCTCGGGATCTATTGAGCACAATTTACGCTGGGGTGACGGCGATGCGACCATGGAGCAGCTGCGTGAAGCCGCTTCCTATGCGCAGGCAGACGGCTTTGTTGCCTCGTTTGCGGATGGCTATGACATGGAGCTCGGTCAGGGCGGTACCAATGTGTCGGGTGGACAGAAGCAGCGTCTCTGTATTGCACGTACTCTGCTGAAGAAGCCGAAGATCCTGATCCTCGATGACTCGACATCTGCGGTGGATACCGCGACAGAGGCACGTATCCGTGAGGCGTTCCGCAATCAGCTTGCAGGCTCCACAAAGATCATCATTGCACAGCGGATCGGTTCTGTCAAGGATGCCGATATGATCATCGTTATGGATGACGGCTCGATCACCGGCGTCGGTACACATGAGGAGCTGCTTGCATCGAATACGGAATATCAGGAGATCTACCATTCTCAGACGGAGACCTCTTCGTCTGCTGCGCAGACCGCGGCAGTCGCTTCGGCAGAGGAGGTGCATGCATAATGGCAAAGAGAACACTGGAACAGCTTCAAAAGCAGTATGCGGGCTCTGCCAAAGCGATGCCGGGCGGGCCCGGCAGACCTAACGGACCCGGAAGAGGTCCGATGGGCGGTCCGAGAGGGGGCAGAGGTCCCGGGATCCGCGCGAAGGGAAAGCCAAAGGATATGCGCAGAACGGTGTCCCGACTGTTCGGATATGTACGCAGATTCCGACTGCAGCTTTTGCTTGTATGCCTTTGTATGATTGTAAATACAGTGACCTCCCTTGTCGGCGGTTACGTTCTTCGTCCCGTGATTACAACGATCGCGGATCATTCGACGAGTGCAGCGGACCGACTTTCGTACCTTGCCATGATCCTCATCGTGCTCGGATGTGTGTATGCGGTCGGTATCGCCGCGAATTATCTGCAGCAGCGACTGATGCTTCGTGTTTCGCAGAGTGCAACGGAGAATTTACGGCGGGATCTGTTCAATGCGATCCAGAAGCTTCCCGTCCGTTTCTTTGATTCTACACCGACAGGTGAGACGATGTCCCGCTTTACCAACGATATCGATTCCATTGATATGATGATCAATCACTCCCTGACCTCCATGGTCTCGGGTGTTGTTACGCTGTGCGGTACCTTCTGTATGATGCTTTATACCAATATCTGGCTGACGATCATCACCGTTGTGTTCATACCGATCTTTGCAAAGGGCGGTGCGGCCATTGCAAAGCTGTCCACAAGGTATTATTCGGGACAGCAGGCGGCATTGGGTGCTGTCAACGGTTACATTGAAGAGTCTGTTGAGGGACAGCGTGTCGTCAAGGTGTTCAATCATGAGCAGATCTGTATCGAGGAATTCACCGCGTTGAACGATGATATGCGTGATAAGCAGTTCCGTGCGCAGTTTTGGGGAGGTGTTATGGGTCCGATCATGGGTAATACCTCACAGATATCCTACGCGCTGACCGCAGGTATCGGAGGCCTCTTGTGTCTTGCGGGACGCTTTGACGTCGGCGGTCTTGCCGTGTTTGTCAATTATTCCAGACAGTTTTCCATGCCGATCAATATGATCTCGCAGCAGATGGCAACCATCTTCTCTGCGCTTGCCTGCGCGGAGCGTGTCTTCTCTGTCATGGATCAGCCGGCAGAGGAGGCGGATACAGCGGATGCAATTCCGCTGCCGGAGGATACAAAGGGCCGCGTGGAGCTTTCCAATGTCACCTTCGGCTATCTCCCCGATAAGGTCATCCTGCATGATATTACACTGACGGCAGAGCCCGGTCAGAAGATCGCGTTTGTCGGATCGACCGGTGCGGGAAAGACGACGGTCACCAATCTGCTCAACCGTTTCTATGATATTCAGTCCGGAACGATCAAAATCGACGGTACCGATATCAGGGATTACCGACGGGAGAGCCTGCGCAGGAGTATTTCCATGGTCCTTCAGGATACCCATCTGTTTACGGGTACCGTCATGGAGAATATTCGATACGGCAGGCTGGATGCGACCGATGATGAGGTCATCGAGGCTGCTAAGACTGCATCTGCGCACTCATTTATCATGCGTCTTTCCGAGGGGTATCATACAATGCTGCAGGGAGACGGCGCAAACCTTTCTCAGGGACAGCGTCAGCTTTTGAACATTGCCCGTGCGGCACTGTCGCGTGCGCCTATCCTTGTTCTGGATGAGGCAACCTCGTCTGTCGATACAAGAACCGAGCGCCATATCGAGCACGGTATGGATCGCCTGATGAAAAACAGAACGACCTTTGTTATCGCACACCGCTTGTCAACGGTCCGCAATGCCGATGCCATCATGGTGCTTGAGCAGGGGCACATCATCGAGCGGGGCAGCCATGAGGAGCTGCTTGCACGGAAGGGCCGTTACTACGAGCTTTATACCGGTATCAAGGAGCTTGACTGATCCTTCTGTTTTACAACAATGTGATATCAACCGCCGCAGGGTAGCAACCCTGCGGCTTGTTTTATGTGTCGGTACGGTTGTGGATGAGAGAGGGGATCCTTGCGGGCAGAGCATCGAAATCACAAACGAGCGAATACGGCTTTTTGATCGGGTCGTCAAGAGACATGGGCAGAAAGGAAACGTGCCGACGGGTGTGCATCCTTGCAATGTTCTGCAGGTTTGCCGACAGCGCATCGTTGGTACACAGCCCCAAAAGAACGGGACGGTCCGCACGCAGCTGTGCCTTTGCAGCCATGGTGACTGCAGTGTCGGTAATTCCGTTTGCCATTTTTGCAAGGGTATTGCCTGTGCAGGGCGCGATGATCAGAAGCTCCAGCGGAGAGATGGGACCGAGCGGCTCGGCACCTGCGATGGTGTGGATGACGGGGCGACCGCAGAGTGTCTCCATTTCGGCAATCAATGCGGCTGCTTGCCCAAAGCGCGTGTCGGTGGAGAACACTGTCTCGCTGACGATGGGTTGAATGTCGTAGCCGTCACTGCACAGCGCACGAAGCGCCGCCATGGATTTTTTGTGTGTGCAAAACGATCCGCACATTGCATATCCGATCATATACGGTCACCAAGCCTTTCGCGCAGGATTTGCCGAATGCTGTCGCCAATGATCTTTCCGGCAGTGACGGGTGCTGTTTTTCCGGGAAGAGAAAGCGCATGGACGGTATGATAGCCGTGCTCCTTTGCAAAGCTGCGATCGATCCCTCCCGGTGCGGATGCAAGGTCCACAAACAGTGTATCCTGTGGAAAATGCGGGATCAGCGAGGGACCGAGGATCTGTGTCGGAACAGTGTTGAAGACAATATCGAAGGGAAGCGGCGGAGCATCGGATGCGGTCTTACTGTGCAAAAGCGTATCAAAGGGAAGCGGATGACAGTCATTTGCCCGGATCCATGCAAGATCCTCGGGCTTTCTTGCCGCAACGGTGACCTCGGCACCGACGGCATGCAGTGTTTTGGCAAGTGCTTTTCCGATCCTGCCATAGCCGAGCACCAGGCATCTTGCCCCGTGAATGGTGTAGGGGACCTCTGCCATTGCGATGGCAAGAGCGCCTTCTGCGGTCGGAACCGCATTGGCGATGGCGGTTTCTTCTCTTTGCAGATAGTCAAGGACCGTGATGCCGTGCTCTGCCGCAAGTGCACGGACGGTCGGTGTGACCTTTCCTCCCGCAACCGGTGTGTTTGGCGGGATGACGGAAAAGACATCCGATAAGAGAATGGTCTCCTTTGTGAGAGGACAGTGCAGTCTTTCTCCGTCCTGTGTGATCGGCAGCGGCAGTACCACCATGTCGGCACCGCCTGTTGCGGATGTCAGATCTGAGGCGCGCGTAACACTTCCCCAATCACCGGCGTAAGTATCCATTCCGTAGACGGCGATCTCATATCCGTCGGCTGCAAGTGCCTTTGCGCTGACCATTTGTCTGAGATCCCCGCCAAGCAGCGCAAGCTTGATCGGTGTTGCCGCTTTGCCGCCGTTTTGTTTGATCGGCATAGGGTATATCCTTCCTTTCCGGGAAAAATTTGGTATGAAACGGAATAAAAATAAGAAGGAGTGTCAGGCACTCCTTCTTCAGTTTATTCGTTTTCCCGGAATATGGTGACGGCGATCAGGATCCGAACGCACCGTCAATGACATCTGCCGCCGCACTGTTGTCGCTGCATACAACGTAGATGACGAAATTGCCCTTCTGTACGATCACGGCATCCTCAAGCTTGGGAACCTCCTGCGCCGCATAATCGCTGTACTGACTGATCTGATAAGAAGCATAGGCCTCCAGCTTTTCGATGAGACTGCTTGCATCTGCTTCGTCGGCAAGCTCGAAGAGGAAGATTTCCTCGCTGATGATACCTGCGGGAACGTATGCCGTATAAGAGATCAGCTGGTCTTCAAAAGCGGAGAAGCCGAAT
>JAFQMO010000128.1 GCA_017414385.1 Clostridia bacterium | reverse complement strand
ATCATCCGTCGGTATCCGTCATAAATTCAATTTCAGAAATAAGAAAGGAATCCATCTATGTTTGAAAACGAAAAAATCATTATGACCATTCCACGCCAGAAGAACATTGCTCTCATCGCGCATGACTCCAAAAAGCATGATATGATCGACTGGTGCCGCAAAAATAAAGATATTTTAGAGCGTCATTTCCTCTGCGGTACTGGTACAACCGCGCGTATGGTTGCGGAAGAAACGGGGCTTCCCGTTCGCGGCTACAATTCCGGTCCGCTCGGCGGTGACCAGCAGATCGGTGCACGCATTGTCGACGGAAAGATCGATCTGGTTATCTTCTTCTCCGACCCGCTTGCTGCACAGCCGCATGACCCTGATGTTAAAGCACTGCTGCGTATTGCACAGGTCTACGATATTCCGATTGCAAACAACCGATCTACGGCAGACTTCATCATTACCTCGGAATACATGAACTCCGAGTATACGCACGATATCATCAACTTCCGCAAGAACATCGAAGACCGCGCGAACACGCTTTAAGATTATCATGAAATATACAACACTTTTGTTCGATTTAGACGGCACTCTGCTTGACACCCTTTCCGATCTGCATCTTGCCGTTTTTTATGCACTGCACGCATTCAATATGCCGCAGAGATCCCTGGACGAGGTCCGGATGATGGTAGGAAACGGCATCAAAAAACTGATTGACCGCGCTGTTCCCGACGGTACACCGCCGGAAATCACGGCAAAGGTTCTCGAAGTCTTCCGCGATTATTACAGCAAAAACAGCCGCATCAAAACAGCTCCGTATGACGGAATCCTTGTCACACTGAAGCTGTTATCCCAGAAAGGATATAAAATGGCGGTGATCTCCAACAAACTCGATTCTGCCGTCAAAGAACTGAACCGCGATTTCTTTGCGGAATATATCCCGGTTGCCATCGGTGACAGGGAAGGCATGCGCAAAAAACCGGCCCCCGATTCACTTTACGAAGCAATGACGCTGCTCGGTGTCACAAGGGAAGAATGTCTTTACATCGGCGACTCAGATGTAGACATCGAAACTGCAAAAAACGCAGGAATTCCGTGTATCGGGTGTGCATGGGGCTTCCGCGGACGCGATTTTCTGCGCGAACACGGACTTGATGACACTTGGATCCTCGAAAAACCGACAGATCTGCCGGCTTTCATTGATATACTAAACAAATAATTACACAAGAAAGGAAACCACACCATGGGAGAACTGTATTTCGGACGCGGAAACGCATCCCAGCGCGATGATTATCTGGACTTTATCAACCTCGTTTTCGGTTTCAACGGCAACGAACGTGACTTCATGAAGCTGCTTCCAAATCTTTATAAGGAAGAATATGACCCTTGCTACAATAACTTTATCGCAACAGAGGACGGAAAATTCCGTGCCGCGATCGGTGTTTATCCGCGTACCTTTTCGGTTATGGGAGAGGTTCTGCTTTCCCATGGTATCGGCAACGTTGCGGTTCATCCATATCACCGATCAAAAGGTTACATGAAAAAGCTGATGAACATGGCACTTGATGACATGGTAGAAGCCGGTGCAGACTTCTCAGACCTCGGCGGTCTGCGTCAGAGATACCAGTATTTCGGTTTTGATAATGCAGGATGCAATCGTGTTTTCCACATCAGCGAGACTGCAATCCGCCATTGCTTTGCAGGTTCTGATGAACCGAAGGTTTACTTCAAGCAGATTTTTGAAGGCGATCCGATGTTGGATGATGTCTTCGCACTTTATGAACAAAAAATCGTACATACCTGCCGTAAACGTGAACATCTGTATGATACAATGAAAGAGGTCTATGTCATTCTCGACAAGGCAAACAATACCTTCCGCGGCTTCTGCGGCGGTGGTCTTTCCGGTCTGACACTTATTTCCGCCGATGATTTTTATGATACAATCCGTGCATATATCTCCGTTCATGGCGGTGTCGATGTGGTTCTCCCCCCTTATGAAACGGAACTGATTGCACTTGCGCATCGCATCTGTGGATCCTGCCATATCAATTCTGCGGTCAAAATTGCAGTCTTCCGCTTCCGCCGTATGCTTTCTGCTTATCTAAAACTGAAAGCCGCAACCGAGGGACTGGTCGACGGTGTCCGCCAGTATACCGTAGAAGGCATCCGCGGTGTCGGTGGTACGACGGTCAGTGAATCCTTTTGCATTGCTGTGAAAGACGGTGCTGTCACGCTCGCGGATGT
>JAFQMO010000127.1 GCA_017414385.1 Clostridia bacterium | reverse complement strand
TTTTTGAGTTGCGATTCTTCATCGCTTCTAAAGGATTTGTCGAGATTCCAAAACTTTCGTTTCGTACTTCGTACAATTTCAATTGTTGTTCAATTTTCAAGGATCATTTCTGCCGACTCACCAACCGGCTTGTCGACAGCCCATTTATTATACCACCCTTCTCCCCCTTTGTCAATACCTTTTTTGAAAAATATTCATTTTTTGTCAACAACCCCCAAACAGTCGATAAAACAAGCAAAAAGCAGAGCCGCATACAGCAGCTCTGCTTCCCACTTTATTTATAAATCTAAGCAAAAGGTAAGCACATCGTGCACTCAGGCGCCGAGATCTTCCACGCCCCAAATGCGACCGAAGAACTTAGCGATCTCTGTGTTATCAACCGTAGCACCGTTAAACATTTCCGTCTGAGGACCGAAGGCAAAAACCGGAACATTTTGTGCAGTATGCTCGTTGGAGGTACAATGCCAAAGACCGGGTCTCAATTCGGTCAAACCACCCGTTTCGTGGTCTGCTGTAATCACAAGCGCTGTTTCAGGATGGATAAAGACGAACTGAGTAGCATACGCAATCACGCTATCAAAGCGACAAACCATTGCAGCAGCATTGTCGGTTTGTCTCTTGTGAGAAAATTCATCAATCCAGCTTTCTTCAATCATAACAAAGAAGTCTTCATTGTTAAGATTGGAGACAACGCGGAGGCCCTGACGGGAAGCATCGACAAACATATCGGTCACATCAAGCTCTTCATACACACTATCAGGATCGACATGATAATAATCAATATCGTCCAGCGCATAGATCTGAGGAAGGATAACTTCATCGTCATCACGGTCGGTTACGTGAACAGTAAATGCACCGGGAGTTGCGCCGTCCATATCATCAGTTGAAAGAACTGCGGTGCTTGCACCTGCTGCTGCAGCAATCTCACGTATATTTGTGAGAACTTCGCCATCAGGTGTCAAACCGACCATACCGTTATTGGTCTTGGAACCGGTCGCAAGCGCAGTACCTGCAGCCGCAGAATCAGTAATCTCCTCATCCGCGGAATACGTAGTCGCTTCACCCTGATGCGGGAGATCATTTGCAACAAAGCGTTCCAAAAGACCTTTCGCGATCGTCATCTCGATGTGCTTGAAGCCCATACCGTCACCAATGAGCAACAGACCGTTCTTTGCAGTCTCAGGGAATACAAAGGTTGCAACAGCATCGTCAGCAGGAACAGTAACCCATGCATCGGTTCCGGCCTCTTCAGGAGTAATCAGAGCAGTAAAAGCACCGATTGCAGCACCGAGCGCGTAACCCTCACCACGCATAACGATGTGTCCGTCTTCTGCATCAAGAAGATACTCAAGTTCACCGTATGTCAAATCGTCATACTTTGCGGACTGCGCACGGGAGGTAGCACCGATAAGGATCTCATGAGCTCCCTGTGCTGCGGTATCATCAACGATTTCAAGTGCAAAGTTAGCATTTGCAAGCAAATAGTCGTTCAGTGCATACGCTGCAGAAGTTTCAATCAGAGTTGCGTTCTCGGGGAGAACGATCGTATAATCAGACAAAGATACACCGTCAACAGTGATCTCACCGAAATAATAATCGTATGCAAATGTATAAGCAAGATCAACAGGAAGAGCAACCGTCTTCTGCTCTGCATCGACATAATTTGCAACGAAATACTCAACTGCCTGATCAAGAGCAGTACCGGAGCCTGCAGCCAGGATTACCTTGTCGCCTTCAAAAGTGATTGCGAAATCACGCTCGGAAAGTGTCTCGTTAATTGGAGCACGGTTTGTTTCACCAACGATAATCTCAAATGCAGTTGCTTCGGAATCGTCGGTTGCAATAGCAAGCGAAACACCTGTTGCCTCAGTGATTGCAGCAGCAAGCTGCTGTGCAGCAATCAATTCCATGCTATCCGGTTCTTCAGCATAAACGATACGATAATCGCTTGCGCCCTCACCGACGATCGTCTGAAGCTCAACCACAGGAGCTTCCGTGTCAGTGGCAGCATCGGTTTCGGTTTCAGTCTGAGTACCAGCCTGAGTTTCTGTACCCGTTGCAGTCTCGCTGTCCTTTTCATTGTCATTGCCGGATCCGCAGGACGCAGCAGACAGCATCGCGACTACCAACAAAAGAGAAAGGAGTCTTTTCTTCATTTTGTTTTACCTCACTTTTATATTTTTTATATACCTTGAATAGTGCACAAAATCAACCGCCAAGGTTTTCTTCGCCCCAAATGCGGGCAAAGAATTTCGCGACCTCAACATTTTCAACAGGATCACCGCCAAAGAATTCTGTGCCGGGGCCAATTGCAGAAATCGGAACATTGACACCGGTATGATCACCGGTTGTAAATCTGTAGCCCTTTCCGTCATCACGCTCGGTGATACCGCCTGTTTCGTGGTCTGCGGTTATGACAAGCGCAGTTTCGGGATAGATAAACACAAATTGTGAACAATATGCGATCAGATCATTAAAACGAGTAACCGTCTCGACAACGCCTGCCCTATCATTGTCATGGGCATTTTTATCGATATAGCCTTCTTCGATCATGATAAAGAAGCCATTTGCTTCATCATCTGTAAGAATACGCAGCGCTTTACGGCTATGATCAACAAGCTTATCGTCGACAGAACCTTCCATATAGGAAATATCCTCAAGCTCAAGCTGCTGTTTTTCTATCAGAGTCGTTTCCTCACGGCTGATAACATGTGCCGTGAAAGCACCGGGAGTTGCACCGGTAATGGCATCTGTTGTAATAACAGCGGTAAATGCGCCGGCATCTGCGGCGACCTCGCGGACATTCGGCATAATCTGCTCATCCGGAGTCATTCCAACGTAGCCGTTATTTGTCTTGTAGCCGGAAGAGAGCGCAGTACCTCCTGCTGCAGAATCTGTAATGGAACTGTTGGCAGAATAGGTAATCGACTCACCCTGATAGGGGAAGTCACGCGCAACAAATCCTTCAAGGCCCGCATACAAGGCAGCATTGATGGAATTGTATCCCATACCGTCGCCAATCAAAAGAATACCGCTTGTGGCTTTCTCCGGGAAAACGAAGGTGCCGACAATATCATCGGAAGGAATATCCGCATCAACGGGTGCACCGTTTTCCTCCGGTGTGATAAGAGAAGTAAAGGTACCGACAGCGCCGCCCAGCATATAGCCGTTGCCGCGCATGACGATATGACCATCCTCCTCATCGAGCAGATACTCAAAATCAGCATATGTAAGTCCGTCAAACTTTACAGACTGCGGTCTTGATGTTGCCCCAATGAGGATCTCATGTGCTCCCTGCTCGGTGGTGTCATCAACCACATCAAGTGTAAAGGAACCGGATGACATGAAATAATCGTTGAGTGCATCAGCTGCAGACCGTTCAATCAAAGAGCTTCCTTGGGGAACAACGATCGTGTAATCCTGAAGTGCAACACCTTCTACCTTGACATCACCGAACGCATAATCGTAAAGGCCGATATAGGAGAAGCCGTCAGCAAAAGAGATCGTTTTGCTCTCCGCATCAATATGATTTTCAATAAAGTAGTCAACACCGCGCAGGGTAGCTTCAGTGCATCCGCCAACGACCGTAACACGGTCATTCTCAAAATAGATACCGAAATCGCGCTCACGAAGATCCTCTGCAATTGCCTTTGTTGACTGAACACGGTTTGTTTGGCCAACCACGATCTCAAACGCAGGCTTTTCAAGAACAGATGTATCCGGAACCCAGTCATCCGTAAAGGGAAGCTCAACGCCCGTCAAGTCGGTAATTGCCGTACGCAAACGCTTCGCAGCTGCAATCTCCATCTCAGAAGCATCCATGCCGCGAATAATCACGTAATCCGATGCTGCATCAGCAACGATGGTCTTCTCCTGTGCCTGCGGCGACTGAGTATCGGAAGCGGTGCCGGATGTGCCGGACTGTGTGCTGTCGGCGGAGCCGTCGGAGGAGCCGCATCCAATCAATCCTATCATTATAACTACCGCCAGGAGAAACGAAAAAACTCTTTTTTTCATAATTGTCACCTTCCACAAAATATAATCAAACAGTGAAAAAACAGGTCAAACGACACACAGCGCATCCCAAGGCTATTTTTATCAATTATAGCATAATCATTGTCCATTGTCAACACTTTTTTCTTTTATCTCACCTACAGCTATTGCAAAATATATCATTTTGTGATATAATCTCTCTGCATGTAGTTATCTGCACACATAATCCAAACATGAGGTGAAAAAAAGTGGCTTTTACTTTTCGCGGCGGTGTATATGTACACGAAGAGAAAAACACAAAACGTTGTAAAATAGAGAATATCACTGCTCCTTCCATTGTGTGTATCCCAATGTCACAGCATATCGGTGCGCACTGCAAGCCCTGTGTATCCGTCGGTGATACCGTTTATAAGGGAACGGTGATCGGAAAAATCGATTCCGGTCTTGGATGTCCTGTACATGCCAGTGTATCCGGAACCGTCAAAGAAATCAAAACGCTGACCGCACCGAACGGTGCTCCCGTTGCTGCCGTTGTTATTGAAAACGACGGTCTTGACACATTGGATCCTTCCATCACACCTTATTCCAAACGGATACAGGATATCACACCGGAGGAGATCATCGAGATAGTTCGCAATGCAGGTATTTCCGGTATGGGCGGCGCTACGTTCCCTACATATGAAAAGATCCGCGGTGCGATTGGAAAGGTCCGGCATTTGATCATCAACTGTGCGG
>JAFQMO010000126.1 GCA_017414385.1 Clostridia bacterium | reverse complement strand
CGATATGAAGGCTAAAATGGAAGAGAGAAACAATACAGTTGCTGACAATGCCGTTCAGGAGCAGCTGATCGCAGCTCTCGTTGAGAAGATGGAAGCGGACATTCCCGAGCCCATGATTGAAAACGAGGTCGAGAATCAGGTCAGAGACTTTGATATGAGACTCCGTCAGCAGGGTATGGACCTCAAGACATATTTCCAGTACACCGGCTTGGATCTTGACGGCATGAGAGATCAGTTCCGTCCGATGGCAGAGCGTCAGGTCAAGGCAAGACTCGCACTCGAGGGTGTTGTTGCAGCTGAGGGTATCACAGCAAGCGACGAGGAGATCGCAGCTGAATATGATGAGCTGGCAAAGGCATATAACATGAGCGCTGACGATGTCAAGAAATATATCGACGATGAGTCGGTTGCAAAGGATATCACCGTCAGAAAGGCAATTGACCTTGTGAAGGAGGCTGCTGTGATCACCGAGAAGACCGTAGGTGAAGCATCCGACGCAGCCGCAGAGGAGACCGAAGCATAATTCGCTCTTTTTGCAGCACAGTATTTGCATTATCATTTACAATTATGCGGGCGGAGCATTTGCATCGTCCGTATTTTTGTTCCAATTCAAAGAAAGGTATCCTTGCGAATGCAGGGAAAGGTGATTATTATGGCAGTCATCCCAATGGTAGTTGAACAGACCAGCCGCGGCGAGAGATCGTATGATATTTATTCCCGTCTTCTCAATGACAGAATTATCTTTTTGTCTGATGAGGTCAATGATCAAACTGCATCCTTGGTCGTCGCGCAGCTTCTCTTTTTAGAGGCACAGGATCCCGATAAGGATATCAGCCTTTATATCAACAGTCCCGGCGGATCGGTAACAGCCGGTATGGCAATCTATGATACGATGAATTTTATCAAGTGTGATGTATCGACCATCTGTATCGGTATGGCAGCAAGCATGGGTGCATTTTTGCTGTCCTCCGGTACAAAGGGAAAGCGTATCGCACTTCCGAACAGTACAATCATGATCCATCAGCCTCTTGGCGGTATGCAGGGGCAGGCATCCGACATCAAGATCCATGCAGATCATATCATTCAAACCAAAAAGAGATTGAATGAGATCCTTGCCGCAAATACGGGAAAGCCTTACGAGATCATTGAACAGGATACAGACCGAGATAACTTTCTGACAGCGGAGCAGGCAAAAGAATACGGACTGATCGATGCTGTTTACACGAACCGAGTATAAAAGTTAGGAGATAGTTTCATGGCTGAAAATACACAGACCAGACTTCGCCGCTGTTCCTTTTGCGGACGGAATGAGCAGCAGGTTACATTCTTGATTCCGGGACCGAACAATGTATACATCTGTGATGTCTGTATTGATGCTTGCAATCAGATCATTGAGGAGCAGTTTGAGAAGGAAAGCGATGCGCAAAGCCTGGAATTGAGTGAGCTGCCCAAGCCCTCCGAGATCAAGGCGCGACTTGATGAATATGTCATCGGACAGGATGCGGCAAAGATCGCGCTTTCCGTTGCCGTGTACAACCATTATAAGCGTATCTTGCAGAAAAAGTCAAAGAAGGACGACGATGACGGTGTAGAGATTCAGAAGAGTAATGTGCTTCTTCTCGGTCCGACAGGCGTTGGTAAGACGTACCTTGCGCAAACACTTGCAAAGACCATGCAGGTTCCTTTTGCGATCGCAGATGCGACGACATTGACGGAAGCCGGATATGTCGGTGAGGACGTAGAGAACATTCTGCTTCGCTTGATCCAGGCAGCCGACTTTGATATTGAACGTGCGGAACGCGGTATCATCTACATCGATGAGATCGATAAGATCTCGCGCCTGAGCGAAAACCGTTCTATTACACGTGATGTTTCCGGTGAGGGTGTACAGCAGGCACTTCTGAAGATACTTGAGGGAACCGTCTCCAATGTTCCGCCGCAGGGAGGACGAAAGCACCCCAATCAGGACTTTATTCAGATCAATACAGAGAATATCCTTTTTATTTGCGGTGGTGCATTTGACGGACTTGCCGATATCATTGCACAGCGCAAGGGCGGTAAAACGATAGGCTTCCAGGGGACGATCAAGAAAAAAGCGGAGACAGAGCGTGAGGGCATCTATCGTGACGTAGAAGCGCACGACATCGTCAAGTACGGCTTGATTCCCGAGCTTGTCGGGCGCTTGCCTGTCATCGTCAGTCTCAGCGATCTTGACATCCATGCGCTTGTACGTATCGTCAAAGAGCCGAAGAATTCACTTCTGCGTCAATATACAAAGCTGTTTGCGCTGGATGATGTTGAAATCACCTTTGAAGATGAAGCTCTCGAGGCAATTGCACAGCGTGCAATCGATCGCGGAACGGGTGCACGCGGCTTACGTGCGATCATGGAGGAGCTTCTGCTCGACACGATGTATGACGTCCCATCCAAAAAGGACGAGATCGGCGGAGTAGTGATCCGCCGCGAAACCGTTGTTGACAGAGAAGCACCGGTATATATTCCCCGAGAAAAGCCTCTTCCCGATACAGAGGAGCGTGTGCTTTCTGCAGCGGAAGCCGACAAGGAAGCAGTAAAACTGAATTAAAAACAAAACGGTACCGTATTCCTTTTACGGTACCGTTTTTCTTTTCTCTGCGTGAAAAACAAGCGAATCTTTTTTGCGCGAGATACGGATATGGTCACCTTGCCTGTAACGACCCGATACCATACCATCTGCAATTTGATTTTCAATGTGCTCTGTGATCGTACGGTAAATCGGACGTGCTCCCATGGTTTCATTGTAGCATAAGGAAACAAGCAGATCGAGAGCGGCATCGGTGATGTGCAACTCGATACCGACAGAGCGCAGCCTCTGCTTTGTTTTTTCCAAAACAAGGGATGCGATCTTTACGACATCCTCCTGCAATAGAGAACGAAACGGAATAATGGCATCGATCCGATTCAAAAATTCCGGTGTGAAAAACGGCGAAAGCTGTTTTTCAATCGGAGCTCTTTCCGATTTCGTCTGAGTGGGGACTTCAAGGAAGCCAACGCGCCGAGGCTGATGGACGGCAGACATGGATGCATTCGTTGTCATGATGATCACCGTATTCCGAAAATCGATATGCCGTCCGTGTGCATCTGTCAGATGTCCCTCATCGAGGACCTGTAAAAACAGATGCAGGATGTCGGGGTGTGCCTTCTCGATTTCATCCAATAGAACGATCGACCATGGATGATGATGGACACCTTCTGTCAGAAGTCCGCCTTCCTCATATCCGATATATCCGGGCGGGGAGCCGATGAGACGGGAGACAGCGTGCTTTTCCATATATTCCGACATATCAAAGCGTAGAATATACTTTGGCGATCCGAAGAGCGCATGCGCCAGTGCCTTTGCAAGTGCAGTCTTTCCGACACCTGTCGGGCCGACAAAAAGAAAGGATGCGGCGGGGCGTTCGCTTTGCTGTATACCTGTTTTCAGACGGCGGATCGCCTTTACTACTGTAGAAATGGCTTCATCCTGTCCGATGAGAGACGCCCTCAGCGTTTCTTCCAAATGAAGCAGACTCCTATCTTCTGTATCAACTGACGGAATCTCGATACCGGTCCTTGATGCGATGACCTCGGCAATATCTCTTTCATCAACGATTGGATACGATGATTGCTTTGGTGCCGGAGAATCTTTTTGCCAAGCGGAGGTTCGCTGCTTTGGGGCGGTCAGCAGGTCCAATAAGCGTTGGCTGTGACTGTGCGGCTCAAAGTTGGTCTGGGTGATGTTCCCGTCCTGCACCTTCGTTTTTTTCATCGACGCAGCATCATCGAGACAGTCGATGGCTTTGTCCGGCAGGTAAAAATCAGGCAGATAACGTACACTGTACGCAATCGCTGCACGGAGTGCCTCATCGGTGTAGCGAATACCGTGGTGCTTTTCATAAATAGGACGAAGGGCCTGCAGAATGGCAAGTGCAGTCTCCTGTGAGACCTCCTCAACGGAGACAGTTTGAAAACGCCGTTCCATAGCGGCATCTCTTGCGATGCTTTTTCGAAATTCTGTGCGCGTGGTTGCACCAATCAGTTGAAGATCGTTTGTGCTGAGATGCGGTTTGAGGAGATTCGCGGCATCCACGGCGCTTTCCGCTGCCCCCGCACCCATAATCATATGGATCTCATCGATGAAAAGGATACAGTCGCTGTTTTCCGTACAGTAACGGATCACGGTCTGAAGACGTTCTTCAAATTCACCGCGGTATTTGGTGCCTGCAAGCAGTCCTCCAAGGTCAAGCGACAGAATTCGCTTGTGAAGCAGCCGGGGCGGGACATTGCCTGCGGCGATCCTTGCTGCCAATCCCTCAACAACAGCCGTCTTTCCGACACCGGCCTCACCGATCAGACACGGATTGTTTTTCTTTCTGCGCAGAAGGATACGGATGAGCTGTTCGGTTTCGGATTCCCGTCCAATGATCGGATCGTGAACATTCTTGCTTTCATTGTATGCGGCGGTCATGTCGTAAAAATAACGCTCAGGATGTACCTTTGCAGTCGTATCCTCCTTTGTATCGGATGGGATACTCTCTTCCTTTCCTTTGTCGGAGAGGATACTCTGTTCTGCGGATACAGCGGAAAGATAGGACAGCACATCACCGTATAACTCATGTAGCGGTACGTTTTGTGCGGTGATGATGTATGCCGCGACCGAATCCGATTCGCATAGCAGTGCGTATAAAAGGTGCTCGGTACCAACCTCCGGTACTTGTACCGATGGAGAGATCCGAAAACGACTCGCCTCGTGGATACAGCGACGCAGGATCCGCCGAAGTGTCGGTGTCTCTCCGATCATAGTACCGGAGGTAGGTTGTGTGAGGGAGGGCTCCTGTGCAGAGATCAGTTTTTCGGTACCTTGCTCGGTGATTCCACGTGTCAACAGAAGATTCGCGGCAATACACGGAATGGAATGTACACATTCCGCTTTCGTTTTTAAGAGGGCGAGCAGAAGATGTTCTGTTCCAATGTATGTGTGACCGAACATTTTCGCAAGCTCTCTTGTGAGATGGATTGCAGTCTTTGCCGAATCGGTATAGGAAATCAATGCGCTCATCATATCCTCCGTTTCGTTTTGCTTAATAATACTCATCTTACCGCAAAATGCCACTTTTATGCGTCGTGTAAAGAAAAACGTGATATCGAATGAAAGAATCGTTCTATTATTTTATGGACATCTTGACAATTTCGTTAGAATAGTGTATGATTATGTATAGAAATATTACCGGTAAGTGAAATTTCGCCAAATTCAGAAGGAGGAATATTATCATGCAGGCAAAACGGACAATTGCATACCTTTTATCGATTCTTACGGTCGCATCGAAGATGATCGCTTGCTGTGCTGATGCAGATGCCGATAACGGTAAACAGACTGAGACAACAAATAACGTTCAGGATGAAAGCACTCAAACAGAGGAGGTAACGACCGATACAAAGGAGCTGACAGCGCTTGAAAAGCGTCAGCAGATATCTGACGGACTCAGTGAAGCCGATTTCAATGAACGCGTTTTCCGTATCGCGACCGGCGACAAGAACGGTACGGATCTGAGTCTTGAATTTGATATTGAGGCAGAGACGGGGGATCCGGCTCAGGATGCCATCTGGAAAAGAAACCGCATGATCGAGAACCGCTTCAATTGTATCATCGAGTCAAGCAACATCGGTAACTTCAATGAGTGTGTTCAAATGTTTGATACGATGCAGAATTTTTGCGAGATCTTCACATTCGGTGCAGATCAGATGTGTCACCTCGTACAGCGCGGTTACCTGTATGATTGGTACGATATTCCGGTAATCAATCTCGATGCGGTATGGTATAACCAGTACGCAATCGACTCTCTCACAGTAAACGATACGCTGTACACATTGGCATCCGACTTCAATATCGGTACGCTTACAAGAACTTACGCAATGTTCTTCAATACGCGTCTTTTGCAGAATTATTCCTATGACCAGAAGGATATCTATCAGATGGTCGAGGATGGCACGTGGACCATCGATCAGATGATCACGATCACACGCGATGTCTATGAAGATATTAACATGAACAACAACCGTGATGAGGATGATCTGTTTGGCTTCATGGCAACGGAAGGTAAGTGGAACGCCAACGATGCATGGCTGACTTCCTTTGGACATGAATATGTCATTCATAACGATGACGGTACGTTGACTCCCAACTTCCTGACAGACCTCTCTGTTTCTGCTCTTAATAAGTTGCGTGATTTTTACTCTAAGGAAGGTGTTTTTGTCCGCGAATGGGCACATGGTACCGATGAGTACTTCGTAAACGGAAATGTCATGTCAATCGTTGAGCAGCTTGATATCTGTTTCCATGCTCTGCGCGATATGGAGGATGTGTACGCTGTTGTTCCGATGCCGAAGTGGGACGAAGAGCAGGAGAAGTATCTGACCAATGCAGATATGCTGTACTATACGTTGACAACCGTACCGAAATCGGTTTCCGAGGATTCCTTCGAATTCATCGGAACGATCGTCGAGGCGCTTGCTGCAGAGAGCTATAAGTCCGTATTTCCGGCGTTCTTTGACTATGCATTGAAGGGCAGATACGCAAAGGAGCCCGAGGTTGCGAGGATGATGGATTACATCGAGCAGGGCCGTACCTTCGATATCGTTCAGGTTTATGATGAGACCGTATTCTCCGGTCTGTCGGTGCTCTTCAGCCAGCTTCTTACGAATACAAAGGATCAGATCACGTCCCGTTGGACAATGCTTCAGCGACAGCTCGATGTAAAGCTTCCTGCGTTCTATGAGCAGTTTCAGGATTGATCGATCTCTGTAACGCAGATAAAGTATATAAAAAGAACAGTGCACAAAATGTGTACTGTTTTTTTTGTTTTTATTATAACGGTTCTGCATCATTCTTGTTGAGAAGACAGATGTGCTCGTTCAAATGAGCAGTAAAGGTATCGGTTGTCTGTATACGAACGGCACACAAAACTGTTGCATCATAATAGTAGACGGTGAGTGTGTCCGCTGCCGTAAGGGAACTTGTGTGGTTATAGAAATGACGAACACGTTCCTTGCATTGCAGAGGACGTTTCTCATCGTTTTTTTGAAGCGCACAGCAAAGATGCAGCGACAGACGGAAGATCGGGTAACTGTATTTTCCGATACAGCGGAAAATGAGAAAAAGATCTCCGCGGATCTCATACCGATAGGAGATCATGCCAAAACGCAGAAGATACCAACAGGAGAGGAGAAACAGGACAGCTGCAGCAATCAGGATCAAAAGGAATCTGTGAGACACAGTACTCGAAAGGAATAATAGGACCGCAGCTGCGGCAAGCGCCGATGAAGAGAACAGAAGTGCAGTCCCCGGGGATCTTGGGGGCGTATAAGAATGAAATGTCACAGCGTACCTCCGATTCGTGCAGACGAAAACAAAACACCTTTTTTGGAAACATGGAGAAGGGCAAAGGAACAGACTCCGTCACGAGGCTTCGAGATGCTTCCCGGATTGAAGACCCATCGAGGCTTATCACTCGATACGCTGTTATCCCCTACCGGAAAATATTTTTCGAAAACGGCGTGTGTATGTCCAAACAAAACGATATCTGCATCCCTATGCACAGCCTCTGCAATCAGCCCGCTGATACCCTCCGAAACCACCAAGCGGTTGCCGTGACAGCAAAATATCTTTTTATCACCGACATTCAGCATATGATACGGCGGTATCTCATATTCTGTAAAGGAAAAGGGATCACAGTTCCCAAGAACCGCATAAATGTTCAGTGATGGAAAGATGGAACGTAAATACAGCACGTCTGCAGCTCCGTCGCCGAGGTGTATGACTGCATCGATCGAGGCAATATGTTGACGGATCAAGGAAGCCATTGCTGCAGTTTTTCCGTGTGAGTCAGAAAAGACGAGAAAATTCATAGAGTTGGGATCCTGATAAGCCTTTCATTGGAATATATATAGTGACTCAAACCCTTTCACAGATCATAATTGTCATGCATATATTGAAATAACGAAAGGGGTTGATTCAATATGCATGAAGAGAACGGAAAACCGTTCAAGAGCTTTGATACAGAGACACTTGAAAAGGTACTTGCATTGAGCGACGAGGAGCTGAAGCAGGCAGTGCATTCGCTTGCAATTGCGGGGGGTGTAGATGAACGCCGTGCCGCAGAAGCAAGTCGGGATGCGAACAAGATACGAAGAAAACTGAATAAGGTGACACAAAGAGATCTGGAGAAGCTCCTATCTAAAATTACACCGGAGCAAATACAAGAGCTTTCAACAATTATGAATGACCTGAAAAATTAGTTTGAAGGAGGACACTTATGAATGATACAGATGAGAAAAGTCACTTGATCGAAGAAAAAATGCGATCTGTACTCTCAGATCCCGAAAGTATGCAGAAGCTGATGCGAATGGCAACTGCATTGGCAGGGAGCGGAATCGCACAGGGATCGACAGATACATCGAAGGAGGAGGCCTCTTCAGCACCGGAGGACATCGTAAACGATAACGCCGATGTGTCGAGAGAGAAAGAAGGCATGTCCCAAATGACACTTTTGCAGGACCTTGCGGGATTCGGCGGAAAGAACGCATTCGGCGGTAAGCACACGGCACTGCTTCATGCACTGAAGCCATATCTTGGCGCGGAAAAGCAGGAACGTGTGGACCGTATGCTGAAGCTGATGCAGCTGGCAACACTTGCAGAAAAAGTATTGAAAATGTAAGGTTGGGGGGATCTGTGGTGTACGTAAGACATCATCCGTCGAAAAGACAAAATGAAGAGGGGCTTCAAGTAGGACTTCCTGTTCCGGAACCGCTCTTGATTCCAAAGGAATACCATGGCGAAATGCTGAGAAACAGGGGAGAATCCGATCGGTCAGCCGCAGGAGAAATTTCTGATATATATGCAGGTCATGCTGTTGAAGACATCCGCGCAGTCTCGGTTGAGGAATCGACGGCTATGACGATGAATGCAGATGAGAGAACGGATGCTGTCATGGAATCAATAGAGTCCCCCAATGTGCCGAAGCCAAAGACGGTTGGGGGACTCGGTGATGTGCTCGGTTCGTTGCTTGGGGAGGGCGGCAGTGAAGATGAGGTGTTTTTGTTGCTTGGTGTTGGACTTCTTTTGTTGTTTGCTCACTATGACCGACACAGCAACGGTGAACACAGCGATGACCGATGGGATCTTGATGACCTTGCGCTGCTGATGATCGCATATCTGCTTTTGGGTTAGGACTGTTATTCGTTTTCGGATGGGATGACAAACATCGTACTTTTTTCGTAGCTGCTCAGTACACGTGTACGAACCAATTCGCAGCTGTAGATCGGATCCCCGGGATCTGTGGTGGAAATGTCTGTCGGCGGATATGTCATGCATCGGATAACAAACTCACTTTCCGGGGAGATCCAATACTCTTGTATCAGCGCAGCTGTGTCATTGATCTGCTGTTGAAACTGTACATAATATATGATCTGATCATCAATACGTGCATAGGAGGCATTTTTGATTTGATCATCGGCAATTTCATGGAAGGATGCAAGAGAAGGAACCCCCGCAATCGCTTCGAGAGAAAACTGATCGCTGATCGGAAAATATTTTGTCTGCTTTGTACTGTTATCTGTATAGGCGATCTGCGAACCGTCACAGACATATTCTTCGATTAGTCCGGAAGAAAGAGGAAGGTTGGTGCGGTAACGCTGGATACGGAAGAGGGGACCGTTACTGTATATGCGGACAAGCTGCTTGTCGGCGGTACTGCTTCCATACACGACTGTCTCGACCTCGATACAGTAAGACTGCGGAACATCCACTCCGTCGAGCATAGATCTCAGAACCGAAAAATCTCCGCTGAATCTTGTAACCTCGATTTCCGCATCTGCTTCACTGCTTTCCACCGGTCT
>JAFQMO010000125.1 GCA_017414385.1 Clostridia bacterium | reverse complement strand
TGACTGCAGGCTGAGATCTGCATACTCTGCAAGCTGCTCCTGTGTCATGTGCATCTCCTTACGCCGCTTGGAGATCCGTCCCCCCATATCGATCAAAAGCTGCGTATCCGCGTTCATTTTCTCCCCTCCTTTTTGAAATTACAATTATTGTACTAAAAAACTATTTTTTTACAATCAATCATGATTGTATTGTAACTCTATTTTTGTACTTTAGTACTAAGTGTCCGTCAAAACCTCACAAAAAATTATGTCAAAAAAGAGAAATTGGGCAAAAAAACGGAAATTGCATGCCTGAAATGTGATAATGTGTTGACATTTTAACACTTTAGTGTTATAATATAACGCTATCTAAAAAAAGGAGCACCCCATCCATGGAATCCAATCGAAGAATACCTAAAAACACAAGAGGAAACCATCAAACGGTATAAAGAACAGACACTGATCTCTTTGGGACTGACACAAAAGGAATATGCCATTGACAGCACCGCTGCCCACAGTTACCCCGAATATGAGATCATCGACGGCGAAAAACGATACGATCGGGTCACGGCGATCCCCGTAACCGATGAAGAATATGAGCACATCCTTACAAAAACAGCAGAAGCGGAAGCTGCCCGTCAACACCTTGCGCTGCAACACACCGCAGGTCTGTCGGCCGAGGAAGACCGTGTCTCCCGAAAAACATCTTCGAATACTGCGCGAAGCAACCGGTACATGGTCGGGCTTCTGCGCGGCACCGTATGGGGTTTTTCCATATGGACCATCGTATCTGCCATCATTGCATATGCCGTCACCTGCTCTCCGCTCCTCACCGTACTCTTCTCATTGAATGACATTGCAGCCATGACCGTACTCTGGATATTGGCAATCCTGATCGAAAAGACCATACAGCCGAAAACACTTCTCGCAAAAGCCCTCTGCTATACAGAAATCAAATCATGAGCCGTCGCTTGCTGCAGGTTCCTATCCTGCGAAAGCTCCGCTAACAGGATTCCCTCTCCGATACAGCGGTTTTATGTGCACAGCACAACAAACAAAGCACTCCGCAGATGACAAGCCGAATTTTGTTGGGGGTGTTGCATCAAAATGCAACACCCCCTTTTATTATCTTTTCTGCTTTTTGTCAAAGGACGGATTGAAGGCAAAAAAGTTCTTTTCGGAAAGCCGCTGCTGTGTGCGACAAAGCAATTCGCCGAAGCGTTGATAATGCACGATCTCACGCGCACGCAGGAAACGGATCACATCGTTGACATCGGGATCATCACTGATGCGCAGGATGTTATCGTATGTCGTTCTCGCTTTCATTTCCGCAGCCATATTTTCGTGCAGATCGGTGATCGGATCTCCCTTGACCTGCATCGACGCAGTCGTGTACGGGAAGCCTGCCGCTGCCTGCGGGTACACACCGGTCGTGTGGTCCACAAGATACGCATCGAAGCCTCCCTTGACCGCCTCCTCAGGTGTCAGGTTCCGTGTCAGCTGGTGTACGATCGAGCCGATCATCTCCAGGTGTCCGAGTTCTTCCGTGCCAATGTCCGTAAGTGCAGCCTTGGTATCGTCATAAGGCATGGAATACCGCTGGCTGAGGTAACGCAGAGAGGCACCAAGCTCACCGTCCGGTCCGCCATACTGACTGATGATCGCCGATGCAAGCCGGGGATTGGTGTTTTTGATCCTCACGGGATACTGCAGGCGTTTTTCATAACTCCACATAACTCAGTCACACCCCTTTCCGCAATTTGCCTCAGGCTCCCAAGGCCAGGGACCGTCGATCCAATTCCAATGCTCCTCCAGCACACATCTGTCGTCCGCAGACGCAGGAAGCATGGACATCGGTCCGCAGCATGCACAGCACATGCCCGCTTCCCGACAGAGACAGCGGAACTTTTCGATCGCTTCTCTGTCATCGGGATGCGTATCCAGATACAAACGAAGGTCCCATATTGCAAACGGAACTGCGTACGCCATACGGCAGTTATCTTTTCCGCAGTTATGCTCAGCCACGATGTCCGCCTCCTCTCATTCCATTTCCGCATCCGCATCCGTCACAGGTACGCGCCGGTGCATTCGGATATGCACTCGCAGATACTGTTTCTCCGCAAAAGGGCTTATCAAGCTGCGCAAACAATGTGCCTGCGCACAATGCAGTCAACGGTTCGTAAAGATCCGTCAATCTCTGCATCGGAACATACGCCATTGCAAGCGCACGTCCCTCAAGCGCCGCACAGCCGCAGCTGTCCCGCATATCCTGATCGGTCATCTCCATGCGTGCATTTTGTCCCAATGACTGCATCATGTCTCTGCGGGAAAGCATCTCCCGTTCCTTGCCGCAGCCGCAGCCGTCAGACATATTTGTACTGCGAGACCCGATTCCGTTTCCAAAGCCGGTACAGCAGGAAGCGATACCGGTTCTGTGGTATACCGTATGATTCATAAATCAGATTCCTCTTCTTTCCGGATATTACATTCAAACGAAGCCGTCACGGTTTCCTATACCGCAAGATGTACAGCTCCGTCTGATTCTATCATATGAGATCAACGGCAAAACGGTGTATCGTCAACACCCTTCGTGTCACAAGCCGCCGTTTTGCATCGAATAAATTCTCGCGAAAATTTCAAAAAAGGCTTGATTTTTTATACGGTGTATGTTATAATATACGGGTAATCGAATATGAAGGATTTCACTTTACGGAGAATTACTCAAGTGGTGAAGAGGCGCCCCTGCTAAGGGTGTAGGTCGGGTAACCGGCGCGAGAGTTCAAATCTCTCATTCTCCGCCAGAAAAAGCGAACTTTTGTCTATTGGGACAGGGGTTCGTTTTTTGTCTTTTAGATCTGCTATTTTGGCTGCCCTGACAAACGCTCAAAATGTGAAGCATCAGCCGCCTGGATCTTGCATGCCGCTCCCATCCGTCATCC
>JAFQMO010000124.1 GCA_017414385.1 Clostridia bacterium | reverse complement strand
TATAAAGAATCCCTCGCACAAGCAAAAACACGACAGTGCAAAAAAGTCTCTGGGATAAATATACTGAATGAAATACAGTACACATGCCCCCATGACGATCGCCACCACATAGCCTGTCGCAACCGATGCATTGACGACATATGCAGCCGCACACATCAGAGCAACACATCCTGTTCCCAAAACATTGTATCGGGTAAGAACTTTCCTGCTGTCATCTGTTTTTTTGTGTACCCTTATTGCAAAAACAACCAAAGAAAGCAAAAACAGCGCAATGCATGACACAGACATAACAGGAGCAACGACCTGATACATCCGAAGAATGCCGTTCGCATTCTTCAGGTTGATAACCAACGTCACCATTGCAACGGCAACGACAAACACCAACATCAGTCGGTTCATCATCAAGTCATTTTCTTCGTTGGTCATCATATGTTTTCCGGATTTTTTTACCGCTTGTTTCTTATTCTCACCCATTATCAAGACAAATCCTTTCCGTCTTTTGATTTATCGCACCTGTGAATCAAAGCTCAAACACATAGGTCATTGCGGACAACACAAACCCTGATGCCGTTTCGCATCGCAGAATCCGCTTGCCAAGATTCACGCAAGTTATTCCGGCCGACTGTGCGAGGTGTACTTCCTTGATATCATATCCGCCCTCCGGACCAATGAAAACAGCCGAAGACAATTGTTCCATTCCATTCACCGGAGCAGATGATTTTACATTCTCGAGCACAGATTTCAGCGATACCGTTCCATCGCCCTCATAACAGAACAACGGCACATCCATCGCAGCACCTTCCTTTATCGCATCCTCGAAGGACCGAGGCTGTCTGATCTCGGGAATATAACCACGCCCGCACTGCTTTGCAGCTTCTTCAGCAATCTTCTGCCAGCGGGTCATTTTTTTTGCAACGCCTTTATCATCAAGCTTCACAATGCAGCGGCAGCTCATTACCGGGGTCAAGGACGCTGCGCCCAACTCCACCGCCTTCTGAATGATATACTCCATCTTATCCCCCTTTGGCAGGGATTGATAAATATGAATTCGAACAGGGAGTTCCGTATCATTGCTTTCTATCCGATCGATGTGCAAACGCACCTCGTCCGGTCGAATAGCACTGATTGTACAATGATATTCTGTCATCTGCATATCACAAACGATAACCATATCACCGACTGCCATACGCAAAGAATACGCAATATGATGCGCATCACCGCCAAAAATCGAGATCTCCCCGGTTTCCGGGCGCATCATGTCACGCGAAAGAAAAAACCTTGCCATATTTGCAAACATCCTTTCGCAGAACTACAAACGCAGCTTTTGTCATTTTATCAAAGTTACGCAAGTTAATTCCCGTATTTCTATACGATTCACAAATATTATACTACAAAATAACTAATTTGTCAAAGGTTTTTTTGGATATTATCCATAATTTTTATTTTTTTAACATTTACCATACACATTCATGGAAATGATCTTCATTTTTTCTGTTTGGTACGAGGAAACGCGCTTACACACAAGAAAATTTTTCTCAGTTATTCGCAGGAGAAAACGCAAGTGCGACCCAACCGTTTTCATAACGCTCCTCAAGCAAGACAAAACCATGAGCAGTCATAGCACGCAAAACATCGTCTTTTCTTGTATCAATGATACCGGAGGTAATATAAACCGCATCATTACTCAAAAAAGATCCGATTTCCGGTGCCATACGGATAATGATATCCGCAACGATATTGGCCGTACAAATCGTAAACGGACGGGTTTTATCAACATCCTTCAAAAGATCAGAGACCTCACATACAACATTGGATACGCCGTTTTCTTCCATGTTTTCCTTTGCCACTCGAACAGCTACAGGATCAATATCATAAGCAAATCCCTGTGCAGCACCAAGAAGCGAACCGCAAATGGCAAGGATACCGGATCCCGTTCCGACATCCAGCATTCGAGCTCCCTGCTTTACATACTTTTCCAGAAGCGAAGCGCACAGACGCGTAGTCTCGTGCGTACCTGTTCCAAAAGCCATACCCGGATCCATATGTACGATGATCTCTCCGTCCTTTGCAGCATATTCTTCCCATAACGGGACGACCACCAGCTTTTCACCGATTTTTGTCGGATGATAGTACTTCCGCCATGCAGTTGACCAAGCCTCTTCATCTACACCGACATACTCCAGATCGAAATCAATATCAGCAGCCAGGAAACGGTCACGCAAAAATGCCGCATACTCTCCGAGATTCTTATCCTCCGGTACGTAAATGCTGACAGACAGCTTTGATTTATCGCTTTGCAGAATACCCTCGTCGATCAGATCCGCATAAACCGTATCCATATCGATATCCGAATAATCTTCGATCATCAGCTGATTATCCAAAAGCATCATGATCGCACACACCTGTTCCTTATGCTCCTGTCTGCATGTGACCTTCAACTGTGTCCATTCCATATGTTTTCTCCTTTTCCTCAATAAAAATCGAACGAAACACCCATAAGGGAGGCGTATACCCCTACGGATACACGTCTCCCTCTTTTCAGTTTCTGCTTCCAAATATTTTATTGAAAAAGCTTTCTTTCTTTGTATAGTTATTCTTTCCGCAGGTCTCTCCAAATTCGCGCAAAAGCTCCTTCTGCTTCTCGCTGAGGCTCTTCGGGACCTCGATCACAACGGTGAAATGCAGATCACCCTTGCTCTTGGAATTGATCACCTGAATACCTTTTCCGCGAATAGTAAACGTTGTTCCCGTCTGTGTTCCCTCGGGAATCGTATACTTCACATCCCCCTCAAGCGTCGGCACATCAATTTCCGCTCCCAAGGTAGCCTCCGGGAACGTAATCGGGATCTCACACGCAATATCGTAACCGTCGCGCTCAAAAATATGGTGCGGTCTGACATTAACCGTGATGATAACATCTCCGGAGGGACCTCCGTTTCTGCCATCAGACCCCTGATCACGCAAAGCAAGCATCATTCCGTCATCGCATCCTGCGGGAATCGAAACCTCGATCTTTTTCTGGGTTTTTCTGAAGCCGCTTCCCTTACAGCCCGAGCAGGGATTTTTGATGATCTTACCGCTTCCGCCGCAAACATCACAGGGACGACTGGATTGGAAAACACCGAGCGCCGTGCGCTGCTGTACCCGGATCTGTCCCGAGCCGTTACAATTTGTACAACGCTCCGGCGAGGTTCCCTTCTCTGCGCCCGTTCCCGCGCAGTCCGCACACCTCTCTACCTTGGTATAGGTAATATCCTTCTTACAGCCAAAGGCCGCCTCCTCAAAGGAGATTGCCGTACGTAAATGGATGTCGTCACCGCGCGTAGGGCCATTTCGACGCGCTTGTGAGGATCCTCCCATACCACCGCCGAAAAAGCTTCCGAATATATCGGAGATGTCAAAATCCATACCGCCGAATCCACCGAATCCACCGCCACCCATATTGGGATCGACTCCGGCATGACCGTACTGATCATACCGTGCCTTCTTATCGGCATCGGAAAGGATCGCATACGCCTCGTTGACTTCCTTGAATTTCTGTTCTGCGTCCGTATCGCCCGCATTCATATCGGGATGATATTTCTTGGCAAGCTGACGATATGCACGTTTAATCTCATCGGCGCTCGCTGTTTTTTGCAGCCCCAGCACCTCATAATAATCGCGTTTTGTTTCTGCCATACAACAGATTTCCCTTTCTCACCGCATACATTTATTTCTTCCGAAATTGATGAAAAACACACCACATATGTGAGTGATTATATCAAACTATCGTTCTGAATTCAACCTTGAATTGTTAATTTTTTTATACACGGCAAATATTCTTGATCCAAGGTCACACAGATGGCGGAAGACGCCATTGCCGCCCTCCGCCATCCTGCATCATACCGTATCAAACACCGGATACAGCCGATCAAAATCAGGTCTTATCGGTAAAATCAGCGTTGTAGGTACCGTCCTCATTTTGTGTACCCGCTTCGCCCTGCTGAGCCTGTGCCTGCTGATACAGCTTTTCGCTGATTGCATAGAACTTCTTCTGCAGTTCCTCGGTTCCCGCTTTGATATCCTCGGTAGAACCGTTCTTTACAGTCTCCTTCAGACGCTCGATCTCAGCCTGGATATCAGCCTTCTCGCCCTCGTCTACCTTGTCGCCAAGCTCACCAAGTGTCTTTTCGCTCTGGAAAATCAGATTTTCAGCCTGATTCTTGGTATCGACAGCTTCCTTCGCCTTCTTATCCTCTTCTGCATACATTTCCGCTTCCTTGACAGCCTTATCGATGTCTTCCTTGCTCATGTTAGAAGAAGATGTGATTGTGATATGCTGTTCCTTTCCGGTTCCCTTGTCGGTTGCGGAAACATTAACGATACCGTTGGCATCGATATCAAAGGTTACCTCGATCTGAGGAACGCCTCTGGGCGCAGAAGGAATTCCGTCAAGAGAGAAACGTCCGAGTGTTGTATTACCTGCTGCCATTTCACGCTCGCCCTGCAGAATATGGATCTCAACAGAGGTCTGACCGTCAGCTGCAGTGGAGAAGATCTGACTCTTCTTTGTGGGGATCGTTGTATTACGCTCGATGATCTTTGTGCAAACACCGCCGAGTGTCTCAATGCCGAGAGAAAGGGGTGTTACATCAAGCAGGAGCAGATCCTTGACATCTCCGCCAAGAACACCGCCCTGAACAGCTGCACCGAGTGCAACACATTCATCGGGATTGATGCCCTTGAAGGGCTCCTTACCCATGATTTTCTGAACCTCTTCCTGAACAGCGGGAATACGTGTGGAACCACCGACAAGCAGGACCTTATTGATATCGGAGGGCTTCAGTCCCGCATCGGAAAGTGCCTGTCTTACGGGGGCGCCGCACGCGGTAACCAGATCTGCGGTAAGCTCATTGAACTTCGCACGGGTCAAAGTAGCATTAAAGTGCTTGGGGCCTGTTGCATCTGCTGTAATAAAGGGCAGATTGATTTCAGCGGAGGTCATGCCGGAGAGCTCGATCTTTGCCTTTTCAGCTGCCTCCTTCAGTCTCTGCAGAGCCATCTTATCTTGTCTGAGATCGATGCCGCCGTTCTCCTTCAAAAATTCCTGTGCGATCCAATTCATGACCTTCTCGTCAAAGTCATCACCGCCCAGACGAGTGTTACCGTTGGTGGCAAGAACCTCAAAAACGCCGTCGGAAATATCGAGAATAGATACATCAAAGGTACCGCCACCAAGGTCAAAGATCATAACCTTCTGTGCAATATCTTCCTTATCAATGCCGTACGCAAGTGCAGCCGCTGTCGGCTCATTTACAATGCGCTTAACATCAAGACCTGCGATCTTACCTGCGTCCTTTGTTGCCTGACGCTGCGCGTCGGAGAAGTAAGCAGGAACAGTGATAACTGCCTCTGTGACCGTCGTGCCGAGATACGCCTCAGCATCCGCCTTCATCTTTTGAAGAATCATTGCGGAGATCTCCTGCGGCGTATACTTTTTGCCATCGATATCTACCTTGTGATCAGTACCCATATAACGCTTGATAGACATAACCGTCTTATCGGGGTTTGTAATTGCCTGACGCTTTGCAGCCTGGCCGACAATTCTCTCACCGGTTTTCGTAAACGCAACAACCGAAGGTGTTGTTCTGGAGCCTTCGGGGTTCGTAATAACAACAGGCTCACCGCCTTCAAAAACCGCCACGCAAGAGTTTGTAGTACCCAAGTCAATACCAATAATCTTTCCCATATTCATGTTCTCCTTTTATTATAAAAATTTGATCTATTACAGTTTAATAATTGACGCTTGATTTAATTGATGACCTTGACCATCGCACAGCGAATGATCTTATCGCCGCGGCGATAACCCTTTTGGAATACATCGCCCAAAACGCTCTCTACCTGCTCGGGGTCCTCCTCATGCATGATCGCATTGTGGATATTGGGGTCGAACGCATCACCCTTTTCGCCAAAGCTTTCGATACCCATCTTCTTGAGAACATCACCGAACTGATTCAAGATCATATTCACACCGTCCGCCAACTGTTTGGCATCTCCGACATCACCAAAGCCCGCTGCACGCTCCAGATTATCGATCACCGGCAGGATCTGCATCAACGCATCCGCGTATGCATCACTGTATACCGTTTCTCTCTCCTTTGCCGCACGACGACGGTAATTGTCATATTCCGCTGCCATTCTCAAATACTTATCCTTTTCCTCAGCCAATGCCGCTGTGGCAGATGCAAGCTCCGCCTGCAACGCCTCTGCATCAAAGCAGGGCTCGGAATCATTCTGCTGCGGATCCTGTCCCTCAGAAGGAATTGCCTCTGTCGTTTCTTCTGTTTCCTTGATTTTTTCCTTGTTTTTCATCACATTATTCGTCCTTTCTTTTTCGACCGCGGTCACCACCGTTATGAACCATTCTCCTGTTCACTCGGCGGTCCAAAATGTCCGGGTAACATATTTTCCGTAGGCGTTTCCCCCGTCAGCATTTCAGACAAACGATCTGTCATGCATTCGATCAATGTTACAACCTTAGAATAATCCATTCGACACGGTCCGATTACACCGATCGCACCGACGACCCTGCCGTTTTCCACAAGATTTTTGAAAATCAAAGTGGAATTCTCCATCGTCCTCACCGTAGTCTCCCCGCCGATGATAACATTGACGCCCTCGCTCTTTGCATTCGTCATGACGTTCATGATCTCTTGCTTCTTTTCGAATACGTCAAACATCTCGCGCATACGACTGATGTCAGTATACTCCGGATGTTGCAGCAGCTTATTCACGCCTTCAAAATGCAACTCTGAATGCTCCGTCATCCCGATCATCTCATATACATACTTGATTACCGGTGATATGACAAATGCATCGTCACCCATTGCAGCTTCCATTTCAACCATCCGAGGCAGGTTGACCTGCTCCATCGGGATCCCCGCGATCGTTTCATTGAGAACTGTCATCAGCTTCTCAAGCACCTGACGCGTAACATCCTGATGCACACGGATCGTTTTAGAACGAACTTCATCCGCATCCAACGTCAAAACCAAGATAAAGCTGCGCAGATCAATCCAAACTGCATCAAATCTTCGGACACAAGCCTGTATACCGCCTGCCTTCATGGTAAGCGAAGTATAATTGGTCAAAAGAGAGACCATCTTCCCCGCCTGTTCCAGAAGCTGATCAAGCGCATCGATCTTGGAACGCATCAAGGCGTTCAGCTCCTCAGTTTCCTGCATGGAGATCGGATAACGGTTCATCAGGGAATCCACGTACAAACGATATCCCGCACGCGAAGGAACGCGGCCTGCGGATGTATGCGGCTGTTCCAGATAGCCCATTTCCTCAAGCTCTGCCATCTCATTGCGTATCGTAGCACTCGAAAGTGCGATCTGCTCATTCTGTGTCAAAAACTTGGAGCCAACCGGTTCACCGAGCTTGATGTGAACATCAACAACCGCTTTCAGAATGGCTCTTTTGCGTTCACTCAGCTCTTTTCGACGATCCATTCCTCTTCTCCTTTACAGTACTTCCGGGATTCTCAAGGCACTCTGCGGGCAAATTAGCACTCATGTGCCAAGACTGCTAATCTGTATATTATTATACTCGAAACAGCGTTAAAATCAACAATATTCCTTGAATCCAATGTTAATAATATGTAAACACGCAGCTCCGCCGCGTCGGATACCTCCCGTTCCTACAATCGTAACACTGAGAAACTGTACCTGTTATAAATAAAAATGTAGATTACGATAAAGCTGTTTGTTCCTTCAGCGCAAAAGAGATCCTGCCTATTGACATTTTTCCCACCTGTGGTAAAATATCTGTGGTGTTGGTATTCTGCCTCGAGCCTTTGATTTTCAAAGAGTTCACGTTGGCGCTGCCAACACTTTTATTTTCCGCCTTCTGCATATTCGCATTGCATATAAAAAGGAAGACCGTTTCAAGCACGGTCTTCCTTCAATTGTAATATTTTTGAAATCACAGTCACGGCACAATTGCTCTCTTGCATTACGCCTTGATATCTCCGGAATCAAACGGATCACCGCATTCCGGGCAGAACTTCGGCGCTTTTGTCGGATCAGCAGGTTCCCAGCCGCACTTATCGCAACGATACTGAGGAACGTTATCCGGCTTCTTTGCACCGCATTCCGGGCAGAATTTACCCTTGTTTACAGCGCCACAGACACACGTCCAGCCAGCGGAAGCTTCCGGTCTTTTTGCACCGCATTCCTGACAGAATTTTCCGCTGACGGTCGCTCCGCAAGCACACGTCCATGTATCAGCCGACTTTTCTTCCGGCTTCTTTGCGCCGCAATCAGGACAGAAATTGCCCGATACCGACGCGCCACAAGCGCATTTCCATGTGTTTGCTGCAGCCTCTGCCTGCTGTTGCTGCTGTCCCATTGCAAACAGATTCTGTGCATTCAATCCCCCTGCATTCATGGCCATTCCCATTCCCATAAAGCCCGTCATTGCGCCGCCTTCATTTGCAGCAGCCGTTTTCATTGCATCAGCCTGCGCACCGACGAGCGTTGCAGCCGCCATTGTAGGATCGCGGTACATTGCTGTCTTTTGCGCCGTTTTGATCAGCTCCTGATCTTCCTCGGGAAGGGTGGGGGGTGTCATCGCAACGGATACGATCTTCACACCTCGCTTTTCGCCCCACTCTGCGCTCAATTCCTCATTCAGATGTTGCTCTAGTGCTTCATTATGTGAGGGGATCTGGTTCGGACGAAGCTCAAGCTCGGAAAGCTTACCGATTGCAGGAGCAAGCGCGCTGATAAAATCCCTCTTCAGCGTTCCCGCAATTTGTTCTACATAGTAGTTCTCAGAAACGTTGCCGCACACATTGGTATAAAACAGAATTGGATCTTCGATTCTGAAGGAGTATATGCCGTTACAACGAAGCGACACATCGATATCAAGACCGATGCTCTTTTGAACAACACGGAAAGGAATCGGTGACGGGCTGCCAAATTTGTTATCAAGAATTTCTTTTGTATTGAAATAATAGATTCTCTGATCCTTTGCGGTATCACCTCCGAAGGTAAAACGCTTACCGAGGGTTTTAAAGGAATCAATGATACTCTTACCGAGGCTTCCGGCAAAGATCGAGGGCTCTGTTGAAGAGTCATATGTAAATTCTCCGGGCTCTGCACAAATCTCAACGATCTTTCCCTGTTCAACAATGATCATACACTGTCCGTCCGCAACCGCGATAACAGAACCGTTGGAAATGATATTACTATCACTGCCTGTGTTGGAGGAACGGGAAGAGGTACGCTTTTGTCCTCTTGTTACCAAAATTTCATTGGGAATCGATTCACAGTAGTAAAATTCTTTCCATTGATCCGCAAGTACACCCTGTGCTGCGCCAAGTGCTGCTTTAATAAGTCCCATAATACGCTCCTTAATTTCATATCATTCAAATAAACGGAACTCTGTCTGATATTACCCATTCCGCTGATTATATTATAAACGATGCGTTTTCATTTGTCAACCGTTTATCCGAACTTCTCCCGTTTATTCACAGATTTTTCAACACCTTCAGACGGGAAAATCTTTCTCTTTTTGAACAAATTTTGCAAATATTATAAACATTTCCACATACCACTTGACTTTCCTTTGGAATTTGTTATATAATATATTAGCACTCAAATTGTTTGAGTGCTAATGCCGTGCACAAGCCCGAAACAGAAAGGAATCAAGTTATGGAAAAGAAACAGTTTCAAACAGAATCTCAAAAGCTGCTTGACATGATGATCAACTCTATATACACGCATAAGGAGATTTTCCTGCGCGAGCTCATTTCAAATGCGAGCGATGCCATCGATAAGCTGTATTACCGTTCTCTTACCGATGACACCGTGACATTAAAACGCAGTGACTACAAGATCTGTATCATCCCTGACAAAGAAAGCCGTACGATCAAGATCACAGACAACGGCTGCGGTATGACTGCGGAAGAGTTGGAAAACAATCTCGGAACCATTGCAAAATCCGGCTCGTACGACTTCAAGCACAGTCATGAGGACGGCGAGGAAATCGACATTATCGGTCAATTCGGCGTCGGATTTTATTCCGCATTCATGGTCAGTGACCGTATCACCGTCATCACACGTGCATTCGGAAAGGACGAGGCATGGATGTGGGAATCCGAGGGTGTGGACGGATACACTGTCACACCATGTGAAAAAACCGATGCAGGAACGGAAATCACGCTCCATCTGCGCGAGGATACCGAAAACGAAACATATTCGGAGTATTTAGACACATACCGTCTCCGCAATCTGATCAGAAAGTATTCCGACTATATCCGTTATCCCATTTGCATGGACATCACTACAGAAAAACGCAATGAAGACTCCGACGAATACGAAACGGAAACGACGACCGAAACCATCAACTCTATGGTCCCGCTTTGGAAAAAGAGCACAAAGGACATCTCCGAGGACGATTATGCTGCGTTCTACAGAGATAAGTACTACGATTTCGAAGCGCCTGCAAAAACCATTCATTTCAAATCGGAGGGAACCGCAACCTTTGATGCGTTGATGTTCATTCCCTCAAAGGCTCCCTTCAACTACTATACAAAGGATTTTGAGAAGGGATTGCAGCTGTACTCCTCCGGCGTTTTGATCATGGAAAAATGCGGCGATCTGCTTCCGGACTATTTCAGCTTTGTCCGTGGTCTCGTCGATTCCGCCGACCTTTCGCTGAATATTTCGCGTGAGCTTTTACAGCATGATCACCAGCTCAAGGTCATCTCTAAAGCGATTGAGAAAAAGATCAAAAACGAGCTTGCCAAAATGCTCGAGAGCGACCGCGAAAAATACGAGAGCTTTTGGAACGCATTCGGTGTCCAATTAAAATTCGGCCTGTACGCTGATTACGGTATGCATAGGGAGGTCCTTCAGGATCTCGTCCTCTTCACCTCTTCCAATGAAGACAAGCTTGTCACGCTGAAAGAGTATGTGTCCCGCATGAGAGAGGAGCAAAAGAGCATCTACTATGCTTGCGGTGAAACTGTCGATAAGATCAAGATGCTCCCACAGGCAGAAACCGTTATCTCCAAGGGATATGAGGTCCTGTATCTCACCGATGACATCGATGAATTTGCGCTTCGCATGCTCGCAAATTATGAAGAAAAGACCTTTGTTAACGTCTGCGCCGAGGATCTTGACATCTCAACAGAGGAAGAAAAGGCTACCGTGAAAGAGGAAAACGAGCGATCCGAAGCGCTCCTCTCTGCCATGAAGTACATTCTCGGCGATGCAGTTTCCGCTGTCCGTTTCACAAATACACTGAAAAACCATCCCGTTTGCCTTACGAGCGAGGGAGGACTGTCTGTCGGCATGGAGCAGGTCCTGAACCGTATGCCGACGGGAGAAGAAAAAGCAAAAGCGCAGATCGTCATGGAGATCAATACATCCCACCCGATTGCCGAAAAGCTGAAAATGCTTCATTCCGATGATGCCGAGAAGCTCGCCTCGTACACAAAGATCCTTTATGCACAAGCGCGGCTGATTGGCGGTCTTTCCATCGAGAATCCCGCTGAGCTTTCTTCCTTGATCTGTGATCTGATGATCTGATCTCAAAAAGATTTGCATAGCAGACAGGTATCCTCACCGAATACTTCATCCGACCCGTGAAAAAAATCACGGATCGGATTTTTCTTTACATGCAACGGCGTACAAAGTACACACTTTTCTACGTTCCTTATTCCGGTCTCTTTGTTTTTCACGGCAATACCGGGATAGATCCTTTTTTTATGGAGACGCTATTGATAACAAAACATATGGCATCTTTCGAAGAGCTTCTTTTTTCAAACAGATTGTTTGATATAGAAACGGATGCAAAAATTATATCATCCCTAATACTCTCATAAGGAGCACCTCTGTTATGAATCTCATTGATTTTCTCCCCTTTCTTGGCGGTCTTTCCTTTTTTCTGTTCGGAATGGACATCATGTCGGAAAATTTGGAACGTCTTGCAGGCAGTCGTCTTGAACAACGGCTGAAACAGATCACCGCAAGCCCTCTGCGCGGCTTCTGTCTCGGCGTACTGATTACACTTGCAATTCAGTCATCTTCAGCAGTGACCGTCATGCTCGTCGGGCTTGTCAACTCCGGTATCATGACATTTGGACAATCTGTCAGTTTGATTTTCGGAACCAATGTCGGCACCACCGTAACCGCATGGATCTTCGGTCTTTCGGGAATCAACAGTGATGTTGTTTGGCTTCAGCTACTCAAGCCCGCGCATTTCTCTCCAATTTTGGCTTTTATCGGAATACTTCTGCGTATCATTTCAAAAAAGGAAAAAACAAAGACCTTGGGAACGGTATTTATCGGCTTTGCTGTTTTGATCTTCGGCATGAATCTTATGTCCGATACGGTAAAACCATTGTCCGAATCACCCATGTTTCCCGAAATTCTCTCAAAGCTGAACAGTCCCCTGCTCGGATTGCTGTTTGGCATTGTGACGACAGCGATCCTTCAGTCTTCTTCTGCATCAGTCGGTGTTCTGCAAGCGTTTTCGTTAACAGGAAGCATGACCATGGGATTTGTTATTCCAATCATCATGGGACAAAATATCGGTACCTGTATTACCTCGATCCTCTCCTCTATCGGTACAAGCACACAAGCAAAGCGCGTTTCTGTTATGCACCTGCTTGTCAATGTTCTCGGAACGGCGATGTGGTTCCCGCTGTATCTGATCGTTGACGCCTTCTTGGCTCCGGCAATCCTTCAAAGCAATGCCACAGCCTTTCATATTGCTGTAAGTCACACACTTTTTAATCTTGCGAACACCGCAATCCTGCTACCGATAAGAAACCTGCTTGTTCGGTGTGTGGAAAAATGGCTCCCCTCCACACCTTCGATTGCTGATACGGAAAGTATCGTTTTCCTGGACGAGAGATTATATCATACCCCCTCTGCAGCACTCACGGCGTGTACCACTGCTGCAAGCCGCATGGCTGAACTCTCCTGCAGCAGTGTAGACATGGCACTTTGTTTACTCTCCTCCCTGCGATCGGTTCCCGAAAAAAAGGTCAAATACACTGCAGAAGCAATCCGAAATACCGAAAAAGAAACCGATATCTTCGAAGACCGTCTTGGAAATTATCTCGTAACCATCGCCGCTCAATCGCATTCCGAGCATGATTCCCAGACTCTCACAAAGCTTCTGCGTGTTATCGGAGACTTTGAACGCTTGGGAGACCATGCAGAAAAGCTGGCAGATGCCGCGGAGGAGATCAAGGAAAAAGGTCTTCGGTTATCCGACGACGTCTCCGACGAGCTTGAGAATATTATGACCGCACTGACAGAGATCTTGGAGTTGACACTGACAGCATACTGTAATGATGATACGGAAACAGCCAAGGCAGTCGAGCCGCTTGAGCAGGTCATCGACGGCTTGGTCGCACAAAGCAGACTCAACCATATCACAAGACTGAAGCAAGGCCACTGTTCTTTAGACGCCGGATTTATCCTGTCGGACATTCTTCAACAGTTTGAGCGCATCTCCGACCACTGCTCCAATATTGCGGTTGCAGTCATCGAAACAAAGAACAAAAGCTTTCAGGCACACCGTTATCTGCATGATCTGCAGCTCTCCGACCCTCTTTTCCGTCACCGTGTCAATGCGTATACGAAAAAGTACAACAAGCAATAAACAGCAAAAAACCTCGACATGAATAACTTGTCGAGGTTTTTTCATATACGATGATATATCGGGGATCAAGAGGTCTTTGGATCGGACTGTTTATCTCCGTGATAACGATAATGGTACTCCGCAACCTGGAAACGTGACATCAAATACCGATAGAATATACACAAAAACACACCATTGATCACAATATGAATCATGGGGAACGGAGAAATTACAAAGGAAAACATTGGAAGCGTATGCAAAAGCTCAAATCCCACAGAAATACACAGCCACACAAAACAATGCTTTAACTGCTTTGCAAAATGCAGTTTCTCCAAGGATTGATACTCCGTCGGCATACTGTCATATACATTATGCGCATCATGGGCGTTGATGGTCTGGATCCCATCAACGGTTTTCAGAAACCGATAGAACAAAAAACATACGATCGCCGTTTCTATTACAGAACACAAAACCATGATCAACTGCAACTGCATCAACCGTGTCTGATGCTCCACACTGATTGCAATCGTTCTGTTGAAATAGTCTGTGTAGTTATCCGCCCACATTGTTGCATGCTCATGACTGTGCCACCAGCGAACACCGTAATAAACAGCAGATATCAGGGCACCTCCGCCGAACAGAAGCGGCAAGCTCTTAGAAACACAAAGCTTTTTTCTCAGGAGGAATACCGCTGCAGCAAGGAGCAGCAAACCAACAAAATCAGGGAGAATATTCACAAAATCCACGGAGAAATAACACAGAAATACGCCGCCGAGCATCATCAGAAAGAAAGCAATTCGAATCCGCTCCATCGTACCCTTGTTTGTAATCTTGTCCTCGTTCTCTTCCGTTAAGCGAAGGTATGCTTCTGCATGGAGCGAATCCTTGGATAACCGCCGAAGGTAACGGAAAAACAATATGCAGAAGCCAATGCCGGCATAGAGAACCGCTGCCGCACACAGAACAATCAGGTACGGACGGTAATCACGAATATCAATCACAACGCCGTATACGACATCGCTGAGGTATTCCGTTGTACGCAAATAAACCAGCTCCGGCAAGACACTTCCCACAGCCCGTGCAATCAAAAAATACACTGTGATAAAATGCAGACCGCCATCACCGCGAATTGCTACAGTACTGTTGCTCATAAGACCGAAATATGAAACCGAAGAGATCCATGTACGAAGGATCATGATCCCCATGACCATCTCAAGAGCACCGAAGCAGCACGCAAAAACCAGTACCATTGTCGGTTCAGCCATCAGAGGAAAGGCCTTTTCTCCTTGAAGGGAGCAATACATCGGCCAAAGCTTTATAGTGGAAACAAGACATAGGATCCACGCCAATCGCCGTGCATTCGCCATGTCTTCATTGATATACGCAAAGGTTGTCATGGACAACGCGATCAAAAGCCATCCGAACACGTCCGGCAAAACATCAATCACATTGACATTCGGATTACAAAGAAAGAGAATTCCGAATGCAAACAACCCCAAACCCATAGAACGTTTTTTCATAAGTCCTTCGCGTCAACCGTCCTTTCTGACTTCAATGACGTTTTCTGCGCTTATTTTTCTTGGTTCTCTCCAGCTGTCTCTGCCGCATTGCCTCGTTATATTCCGCTTTACGGCGAGCATAACGTTCTTCTGACGGCTCCTCAGGCTCTGTTTTCTTTTTCTTTTGCAAAAATGCAGGAAGTTTTTGTTCCACTTCAGGAAGCTCCTCTTCACCGGGCATGCAGATCAAGGCATAACAACAGTAAAGAACCTTCAAATTCAACAATAGCCATACCACACTGAACGCCATCACAATACCGATCAAGTGTGTATACGGAATAACCTCTGTGACCTTTGGAATATTCAGGAAAACGACACTGACCGACAGTGCAAAATAAAACCATGTCAAGACCACACTGCGGACCGCCTGTTCGACGATATTCGGAAGATCGACCTCCTTCGCCATCCGCCGCACGCCCTCCATCAAACACAAATGGAACAGCAACAGCAACACCGCAAGCACAATACTGTACGGCAACGCAGCGGTGGTATGGATCTTTTCGTAAAGATCATTCCTGCCAAACCAAAGCAAGCTGCTTTTCAAAATGGAAAAAACACCGCAGGGGATCAGCGCGATATCCACATATAAAGCATAAGAAAACCATTTTTCATACTGCTTAAGGCGCCAAAGCGCTACACTAAGCATGATGTACCCGATCAATTCAGCGGGGATACCCATAGAACTGATCGGTATCGAAAGCAAAAACATGTAACCTGTAACAAGGATACCAAAGCCCATGATCGTCTCCTGTCAATGCTTCCGGTTATGCATCGGGCTCTGCGGGATTAAAGCCGCAGCATTTCTTATACTTTTTCCCGCTTCCGCAAGGACAGGGATCATTTCTTCCAACCTTAGAGCCATCTGCTTTTTTCGGAGCAGACGGCGAAGCAGGAGCAGCGGGTGTCAGAGATTCTCCTCCCTCAAAGCCCTCGGAGGTTGCCTTCGCGACCGTTTCTCTCTTGATCTCACGGTTGGAGGGGATGATGGACAACAATGTGCGTGTCGTGCTTTCCTTGATGCCGTCGATCATTTCATCAAACATATCACCGGACTGCAGACGGAATTCCGTTACGGGATTTCTGTGTGCATACGCCTGAAGACGGATGCTTCCCTTCAGATCGTCCATTGCATCCAGGTGATCCATCCATCTGGTATCTACGTTGCGCAGAAGGACCACACGCTCAATCTCACGCAGCGACTCATCTCCAAACAAAGCAGTTTTTTCTGCATAGACCTCATCTGCACGCTCCTGAAGGATCTTTACAAGATCCTTTCTCTGCAAGGTATTGAAATCATCCGCAGTATAGTGGAAATCCTCCGCCCTGCAAAGCGTACCAAAGAAATACGTACGCAGGCCGTCAAAGTTCCAGTCATCTGCAACCTCAGCGGTCGTAAAGCTGTTGACAGCATTCACGATGGTTTCGGAGATCATCTTCTGG
This sequence comes from Clostridia bacterium, assembly GCA_017414385.1. GTDB lineage: Bacteria > Bacillota > Clostridia > Oscillospirales > CAG-272 > RGIG3925. Next base: position 33,789 of record JAFQMO010000124.1, on the reverse strand, counting down.
ATCTTATCCTTGATATCTACACCATCCAAAACCTCTTGTCTCTGAGAATAGATGACATGACGCTGCTGATTCATAACATCGTCATAGGTAAGCACATTCTTTCTGCGTTCAAAGTTGATGCTTTCAAGCTTTTTCTGTGCACTTTCAATGGAATTGGAAAGAATACGCGCATCGATGGGCTGATCCTCTTCAAGACCAAGCTTTTCAACAACCCCCAATATACGGTCTGAACCGAACAAACGCATCAGATCATCCTCAAAGGAGAGATAGAAACGCGATTCGCCGGGGTCACCCTGACGTCCCGAACGTCCTCGCAGCTGATTATCAATACGGCGGGATTCATGGCGTTCCGTACCGATAATAAACAAACCGCCAAGCTCGCAAATCTTTTTTGCCTCGGGTGCGATCTCATCTCTGTACTTCCTATAGAGAGAGTAGAAAATCTCTCTTGCGGCCATTGCCTCCTCACTTACGGAAACAGATGTACCGGTTGCATCGATGATAACCTCCTCCGCATAACCCATCGTACGCATTTCTCTCTTTGCAAGAAATTCGGGATTACCGCCGAGCTGAATATCCGTTCCTCGACCTGCCATGTTGGTCGAAATGGTAACCGCCTTAAACTTACCTGCCTCCGCAACGATCTCCGCTTCTTTGTCATGGTATTTGGCATTCAAGACCGTATGCGGGATCCCTTCCTTCTTCAGCAGACCGGACAAATACTCTGACTTATCAACGGAAACCGTACCGACAAGAACGGGCTGTCCCTTTTGATAGCAGATCTTGATCTGATCAATAATTGCCCGATATTTGCCGCGGGTATTCTTATAGACCGAATCCGGATGGTCAATACGAATCATCGGCTTATTGGTCGGAATGACAACAACGTCCAAGTTATAGATCTCACGAAACTCTTCTTCCTCAGTCAGAGCAGTACCGGTCATACCGGAAAGCTTCTTGTAAAGACGGAAGAAATTCTGGAAGGTAATCGTCGCTAAGGTCTTGGACTCGCGCTCGATCTTAACATGCTCCTTTGCTTCGATCGCCTGATGCAGACCGTCGGAATAACGTCTTCCGGGCATTTGGCGTCCGGTGAATGCATCGATGATAACAACCTTTTCCTCGCCGTTTTCATCCTTTTTCACAATATAGTCAACATCGCGCTGCATACAACCATGCGCATGAAGAGCCTGATTGATATGATGCGCAAGTGCGGAATTCTGCGGATCGGAAAAATCCTCAACATGGAAATATTCCTCTGCGCGTTTGATACCGTTACCGGTCAAAACAGCATTTTTCGCCTTTTCGTCGACAAGGTAATCCTCTTGGATTTCCTCCATATCATCCTTGTCATCCATCTCCTTGACCTTATAGCAGGAGAGTGTCTGCACAAAACGGTCAGCCAAGTCATACAGCATCGTTGACTTTTCACCCTGACCGGAAATAATAAGCGGTGTACGCGCTTCGTCGATCAAAATCGAGTCTACCTCGTCAACAATCGCAAAAACGTGTCCGCGCTGTACCATCTCCTCCTTGTACAGAACCATATTATCACGCAGATAATCAAAACCAAACTCATTGTTAGTACCATAGGTAATATCCGCATTGTATGCATCCTTTTTTTCCTGCTTCGACATGCCGTGCACAACAAGACCTGTCTTCAATCCCAAAAATGCATATACTCTTCCCATTTCTTCGGCACCGACACGTGCAAGATAATCATTGACTGTGATAATATGAACGCCTTTCTCTGTCAATGCATTCAGGTAAGCAGGCATTGTTGCCATCAATGTCTTACCCTCACCGGTTTTCATTTCGGCAATACGTCCCTGATGAATAACGATACCGCCAAGGACCTGAACCTGGAAGGGCCGCTTGTTCAATACACGCTCATCCGCCTCTCTGACAACGGCAAATGCATCGGGCAAAATATCGTCCAACGTTTCTCCGTCACGCAGACGAGCCTTCAGTCTTGCGGTCTGCTTCTTCAATTCATCGTCCGACATCCCCTTATATTTATCAGAAAGTGCCTCAACACGCGCAACCGTACCCATCAGTCTCTTTACCTGACGTTCACTGTATGTTCCAAAAAGTTTATCAATCAGTCCCATTTGCGTATACTTCCAATCTTACGTACTCTATCTTGCGGCGAAAGCCAAAAGATAATTTTCTTTATTATACTATAAATATGCAATAATTACCATATCTGAAATGTAAATTTTATTGTAACAGACTGCAAAAAAGCACCTCTCCACCGTATCGTTAACAAATAATTCAATGATTATACGAATTCGCATCACATTCCGTTGATATACTAACAACAGAATCCGAGATCGACAGTCTTCATCCTGTTTTCTCAAAATCAAAGAAGGGAGTGCTGTATCCTGCAGCCGGGCAATCCGTCACGGATCACGGAACGCAGTAAATCACATGTCTTATCTGATTACCTTTCTTGAGGGACTCATCTCATTCCTTTCTCCATGCATGCTCCCTCTCCTTCCGTTGTATATTTCGTTTTTTGCCGGGACCGAAACCGAGAATCGTAGAAACAACGCCTCCACCGTCCTGCGCGCCATCTCCTTTGTACTTGGCTTTACCACGGTCTTTTGTGCACTCGGTCTGTTTGCCGGAACACTTGGAATGCTGCTCAGCCGATACAGACAAGCGGTTAATATCATCAGCGGTATTATTGTCTGTCTTCTGGGGCTCTCCTTCCTCGGTGTTTTCCAATTGCCCTCTATCAGCGGCAAACGCAAGCGGATTTCTATCAGCGGGATCGTGACCGCATTTCTTTTCGGCCTTGTGTATTCCGTCAGTCTGACACCGTGTGTCGGTGCTTTTTTAGGTGCCGCATTGATGCTTGCATCGCACGCCGGCAGTGCCGTAAAAGGATTGCTTCTGCTTCTTGCTTACTCCATGGGACTTGGTATTCCCTTCATTTTATCCGCGCTTCTGATCGATCGTCTTCGCGATACCATACAAGCAATCAAAAAGCACTACCGTATTATCAATATCATTTGCGGAACCCTTCTGATCGTCATGGGAATTTCCATGATGCTCGGTTGGTTGAGTTCATTTTTATCTCTTTTTGCATAAGGAGGAGAGCAGCCTATGAAGCAGTACCATTCTGTTTTGATCCTATGTATCGTTTTTGTCATTGTTTTGGCAGGAGCATTTCTCGGTTACCGGTACTTGTCCGAGAATTATGACCCTTCCAATACGGTCTCTGATCCTCAGACAAACGCATCTGATGCAGAGCACACCGACTCCGCAGAAAATGAACATCCGTCCGCTTCCGATAACAAGGATACCGCTTGGGATTTCACGGTATATGACATTGACGGGAAGCCTATCACTCTTTTTGACTCGATCGACCGTCCCGTAATGATCAGCTTCTTTGCATCCTGGTGTTCCCCGTGTAAACTGGAGCTGCACAATCTCGAAAAGATCTACGCCGAATATCTGGATCACGTAAGCTTTATGGTAATCAATATGACCGACGGTTATCGCGAAACAATAGCAACGGCTGCCGCCTTCTTAAAAAATGAGGGCTTCACCTTCCCGACTTATTATGATCTCGACCGGGATGCAGCCATTGCCTATGGGGTCATTTATCTGCCGACAACGGTGCTGATCGATCAAAACAAAAAAATCGTGTCCACACATATCGGTTATTTGGATGAACAAACCATGCGTAATATGTTGGATGCGCTCGCTTCCAACGATGACCGCTGACAGTATCTGCTTTTTTCAAGCATGAATAAACAGGCTCTTTTTCCGTATACTAACACCTGTATTTCATTCCGTTCCGAAAACAAAAAAGGATGTGATTGGGTTTATTATGGTATATGATGACAAAGAGGCTGTACTCGCACGCATTCAAACGATCCTCGAGCAGCTTGCGCAAGAAGAGAATATCTCGTTGCAGGAGATCCGCTCCTCCATCTGCAATGCAGTCTCCTATGCGGATCTTTCTTTTCTCCCCGACAACTGTCAGAGGATCACACAAAAAAATGGAAAGCTCTCCGCGGAAGATTCCATCCTGCGCTTGATCTTTGCACTTCTGTAACCTTTCTTACAAACGGTACGCCGCGCGGTGTACCGTTTCTTTTTCGCCGCGGTTATTCTTGACAGTTACACGGATCTTTGATATAATATGCATATCGGTATGATCAGCAAATGGGACATCGCAAACGATGCCGTACCGTATAGGGGCGGTCTCCGTATCGCTTCAACAAAATCCAAGGGGGGCACAGCATGAAAAAGGAACAACTGACCGTGGACCGTTTGGAAGAGGGAACGGTCATTCTGCAGGATATGCAAGAAAATATCATAACGGTACCCCTCGGACGATTCGACGGCTGTCCGCCGACAGAGGGAACGGTTTTCTCTGTTGAGATCGATGAAAACGGTACCGTACTCTCCGTTGAGCCTCTTCCGGAGGATACACAGAAAAAACGTGCATCCATCCGAAAAAAAATGCAGCTTTTACGGATGCGTGCAAAAAATCGCAAATAGACCGCAATTCAAAAAGGAGGGATAGTCATGGCAAAGCCCGGAAGCTACCGCGCGCAAAATGATGATATGATCGACGAAAAAGCCTTTGCCATCTGCCGTGACCTTCCGCCGTTCGTGGCCGCATATCTCTCTATGAGAAAAGGAAACTCCACTGCAAAAACAAGACTTTCCTATGCGTATGACATCCGTCATTTTTTCCTCTGGCTGCGTGACACAACGTCGTCGCTGCCGGGAGATGCACTTTCTGAGATCACCATTGATGTGCTGGCAGCGCTGCGTGGTTCAGATATTGATGCATATGTCGCATATCTATGGAGCACCGGAAATCATTATGCAGGTGTCCACCGAAAATTCTGTTGCTTGAATTCTTTTTTTCTGTACTTGATCCGCAAAGATCTTTTGACAGCAAATCCCCTGGATAAAGCCGAAAAAATCACAAAAAACGAGTCCAAAAACGCAACACATATGGTAAAGCTTCAGCCAAAGGAGATCCCCCTGCTCCTCGATACCGTGGAAGGTGGTGCCAAAACGGCACAATCGCTCGTGTCAGGCTCTCTTTCCAAACGGCAACGGTCCGCTCTGGAACGAAATAAGGTACGGGATCTTGCCATCTTCAGCATCCTGCTCGGCACAGGGATCCGTGTATCCGAATGTGTCGGCATCAATATCTCCGATCTGGATCTGGAGAACTGCATTTTGGAGGTCGATAGAAAGGGTGCCAAGCGGCAACGGATCGCACTCAGTGACGAGGTTATTGCCGCAATCAAAGATTATTTACAGCTTCGTGAAAGCATCACTCCCGCCTCTCCGCTTGATGAAGATGCACTGTTTCTGTCTGAACGAAGGAGAAGGATGTGTGTACAGACCGTCGAGGCATTGGTCCGCAAATATACCGTTTTGATCGGCACCAAGGAACATATTACACCGCACAAGCTCCGCAAAACATATGGAACCGAGCTCTATAACGAAACAGGAGATATTTTTTTGGTTGCACAAGCACTCGGCCATAATGATGTCAACACGACAAAGCAATACTATGTGGAGGAATCAACGGAAAACCTGCTCCGCCACAGAAACGTATTTCAAATGAGAACGAAAAAAAATACCCAAGAGGAACCGCCGACATGAGCCATCCCATCAAGCATTTTCTCGTGATCACCCGCCACAGACACCGTGTTATCGTGCATTGCTTTCGAGCCGGTATCGGTCTGCAGGGGCTGCTTCACGATCTGTCCAAGTATTCACCGGCAGAGTTTTTTGCAGGTGCACATTATTTTCAGGGGCGACGCAGTCCCAACGCCGCGGAAAGAGAAGAAAAGGGTTACTCCTCCGCATGGATGCATCACAAGGGCCGTAACAGACATCACTTCGAGTATTGGCGTGATTTTTCCGAGCTGGAAAAAACAAATGTCCCCATCAAAATGCCCTTGCGCTTTGTTATGGAGATGTTTTGCGACCGTGTGGCCGCATCCAAGATTTATCGCGGCGAAAAATATGACAATAACCATCCCCTGCAGTATTTTCGTTCCGGACCCGACCGAAACGAGATGCACAGAGAAACCGCACTGCTTCTTGAATCTCTTTTTTGCATGCTTGCCAACGAGGGAGAGGATGCTTGCTTTGCCTATCTCCGATCGCTCGATCCACGCGGCGAATATCCCAAAACGCTCCCCTACCCAATCACGAAATCATAAAAAAGGACTTGCCCTGATCCGTGTAAAACGGATCGTGCAAGTCCTCTCTTTTTTGTCGAATACAGTATAAGTAACATTCAACCGCTGCTGCGATCAAAGCATCCGATAAATCTCAGCAACCTCCTGAATACCGTTTCTTTGCCTGCATCATAAGATCGTCCATATCCTCACAGTGATTGGGGATCAGATCACGGATCTCCTTATCAGCGGTGTTGACCACATAGCCGTCAAATGCATACAGCATCGGAAGATCATTGTAGTTATCCCCCACAGAAAAGACCTCCCTCTCTGTGCATCCAACCGCCCTCATATATGCCCGGATTCCCGTTGCCTTGCTGACACCTCTTTTCACTGCATTGATACAATCGCCGTTTTTATAGGTAATGATCGTATCCCCATAATGCTCATTACACAGCGCAACCGCACGGTCGACCTCCTCCTGCACATTTCCTCCTGTAAAGATCTGGTATACTCCTTTGATATTTCCATCGGTTGGGGCCGCCTTGGGATCGCGGCAAGCAAAACCGAACTCACATTCCTCCAATCCGGGGAATTGACGAATAAATGCAGCATAATCTTCAGCCAATTCACGCGAAATATATTCCTCTGCGATCACATTTCGATTCCCATCCATAATCAGTGCACCGTTATAAACAACAGCATAATCAAGCTTGATCATCTGTACCGATTCCTCATCAAACAATTCGGAGCCCCGTCCCGTAACAATACCGAAACGATTTCCCTCCTTCTGCCAACACCGGATTGCATTGCGGTCCTTTTCGGAAATACAATACTCATCCCCATAAACCCTACAGATCGTACCGTCAAAATCACTTGCAATAATCAGCATCACTTTATCTCCTTCACCAAAAATATTTTCGGTTCATTATACCATATCAAAATCATATTTTCAAGAGCATTGATCGTATTTTCCCGATTCTAAATAACCGTGCTCGCACATATGCTGAAACGGAATCCTCACATATATGAAAGGAGCATCACATATGAGCGAAAAAGAACAAAATACCGACATCATGCCCATAAAAGAACGAGATAATCCACCCATATCGGAAAGCAGCGATGTCGGATACTTAACAGTTTCGACGGGAACCGGCGGGAAGGCTTACCCCTTATCCAATGTTCAAATTGAGATCTATCTGCCAAATGATGACAATGAATATTCTCTCTATCGCCGACAGACCTCCGATGAAAGTGGGATCGCCGAGGCTGTTCCGATTCCAACACCTTCTCCCAAAAGCTCCCTTGCGCCCAACAGCCCCTACTTGCCGTACACGACCGTCCATGTACGCGTTTTCCGTGATGGGTATTATTCTGCTGAAGCGAAGGAGGTCCCCATTTTTCCGGGGATACGATCTCTGCAGTATTTTGATATGATCCCCTTATCCAAAAGTGAACAGTATGCCGAACCCAACGGTGAGCTGATTATTTTTTCGGAAACACGCCCAAACAATCTGTAATCGGAGGTCCTCATGCCGAATATCAATCCCATCATTCCGGAAACCATCACCGTCCATTTGGGTGCCCCCGGAGCTGCCGCTCCAAATGTCACCGTTCCCTTTATCGATTATGTCAAAAATGTCGCATCCAGTGAAATATATCCGACCTGGCCGGAAAGTGCCATTCGTGCCAATATGTATGCACAAATCTCTTTTGCACTCAACCGTATCTATACCGAGTATTACCGTTCCCGCGGATATGATTTTGACATAACAAATTCCACTGCATATGACCAATATTTTATCAACGGCAGAACGATCTTTGATAATATCGACCGTATCGCAGACGACATTTTCAACAGCTATGTTGTAAAAGGAGATTCCATAGAGCCGTATTTTACACAATACTGCAATGGAACAACCGTAACCTGCAGCGGATTATCTCAATGGGGAACGGTTCCGCTTGCGGAGGATGGGCTTCTCCCCTATCAGATCCTGCAATACTATTACGGTGATGATATCCGTGTTGTCTCCAACGTACCTACCGGAAATGTTTCCGAATCATATCCGGGTTCCCCTCTTTCCATCGGATCCATCGGCAACGATACCAAAAATGTACAGCTGCGGCTCAATCGGATCTCCCGTAATTATCCTGCGATCCCCAAAATCTACCCGGTGGACGGAATATATACCGTCGAAACCGCCGATGCCGTTAAAGCGTTTCAGCGAATTTTCAATCTGACACCCGACGGTGTTGTCGGGCCGGCAACATGGTATCAGATCATCCGTATATTTAACGCTGTGAAACGTCTGAACGAACTGAACTCGGAGGGACTGAAGATTTCAGATATCAGTACTGCGTTTCCCCAAACCCTGCAACAAGGGCAGCAATCGCTTGCCGTTCAAACATTGCAATATCTGCTTGCCTATATTGCTGTATATGTGAATGAGGTCCCTCCTATTCCAATCACAGGATATTTCGGAGAACAGACAAAAAATGCAGTGATAGCCTTTCAGCAGGCATACGGTCTTGATATTGACGGAATCGTCGGTCCCCTCACATGGGATGCCATATACGATGTATACCGCGGTATCATTGAGAGTCAGCCGCCGTCCTCCTTCAATAATACCGCCGTCCCGTTCCCCGGGAACTTTCTCGTTCGCGGCTCATCCGGAGAGGATGTACGTCTTTTACAAGAATATCTGAATACACTTGCAGCCGTACAGCCGGAGATTACGCCATTCTCTGTTACCGGCTATTTCGGCGATGCCACACAGCAGGCTGTTATTACCGCGCAGGAGATTTTCGGAATCGAACCAAACGGCGTAGTCGGACCAATCACCTGGAGCGCAATTGCAACCGAAGCTTCCAACATTCGTGAAGGCAACCTACGCTCAGTCGGACAGTATGCCGGAAATTATCAATAAAAGGTAGGTACCCTATGCAGCACACGATCGATATTTCAAAGACACCCCAAAACATTCGCGAGCTTCAATTTCTTTTGTTAGGGCTCAGTTACACCGATCCGGACATCCCACGTATTGCCATTACCGGAGTGTGGAACGAACAAACCGCAGCTGCCCTCCTCGCATTTCAAAACCGATATGCACTTGAACAAACGGGCGTTGTTGACCTGAACACATGGGAGCGGCTGGTATCCGAGCATGAAAAAAGCGCCTCCCGTTTTCAGGCGGGGGCGCCGTTATATCCGTTATACAATCCTTTTATTACTGAATCGATCGAAGATTTCCCTCTGCTTATCGAGTTTCTGCAAGCAGTCCTGCGTACATTATCCGAAATCGGTGATTTTTATCCTCCTTTTGCAGTAACCGGCGTAGGGTATCAAGCAACCGCCTCTGCCGTCACCGTTATACAATCTCTTTGGAATCTTAACACGACCGGAAAGCTGGATCTTCCAACCTGGAACGCGATTGCAGAAATGTTCAATTTGGAAATGAGGAAACAGCAATCGATCCCACCGACACCCCCTCTCAGCCCGACATCTCCTTAATGTCGGGCTGAACAGATGGCGTATCTAATGCCGAAATTGCGGCAATCAATCCACGTACGATGTCTTCAACCGGCATAGACGGCATGCTTTTCCGCGAGTCTGTCAGCTGCGACGGAATATACGGTACATGAATAAAGCCGATACGTATATCATCGTTGCGATAATAGTGCAACAATTGAAACAACACATCGTTACAGACAAACGTACCCGCAGTATAAGAAACCGACGCCCGTATTCCCTCCGCACAGGCCGCTTCTGTCATTAAACGGACCGGAACGGTCGCAAAATATGCTGCAGGAGCTTCACGGTTTATGCAAGTCCCCTGCGGCATCTGTCCCGCATTATCTGCAATGGATGCATATCGATGATTGATCGCAACAAACTCCGGCGTAACCGCATCACGTCCGCCCGCCTGTCCGATACACAAAATCACCGATGGCCGAACCTCATCTGCCTTCTCTATAACAATTTTGGCAGCATCGTCAAAAACCGTCGGTATCTGTAGCTTGCAAAGCCGATATACACCAACCGTTTCCGGCAGCTGCTGCACAGCCTCCCAAGCAGGATTGACGGTTGCTCCGCCAAACGGGTCAAAGCCCGTGATCAATAACGTTTTCATGTTCTTTCCTTTTTCAGGAATTTAGGATCGCCTGCATCTTGGCTGCATCATAAGAAAACGGTCCGAACAGCTGTCTGCAATCCTCCATCAAATCGAAATCCCTATAATGGTCCTTTAATTCTTCAATGGTCTTACCATAACGCTTATAGCTGCATATACCTGTTGACTGCACGAGAACATCCTCGATCTGCGGATCAAATATGTAATCCACACCGCCAACCGTTATAAACGTCAGCATATGTACACCGTACGTATTCCCGTTTTTCGCACTTGCATACACAGGGAAGCACTGCAGACCGATCCTGCGCATCATGACCACGAAAGTCAAAGAATAGTGATCACACCAGCCATGCGTTCCCGAAAGCATCTCCGATGCATACAATACTGCATACGCCTCCAATGCATGTTCCCCAAGTGCACGGAAAAAATACTCGTATCCGCGTGACGATGCAAGCGCCGGAACAGGCGTGCAAATAAGCCCCGGTGAGGGGGAATCGTATGGATTATTGGCATAAATAGGCCGATACCATCCGGACGCTTCGCTTCTGCCGTATGAAAAATGATTGATCAAATAATCATAACAAGCACGAACCTTTTCTTCAGTCGTCATTGCAGGCTTGATAATCTTTGCAAACACCGCATCGATCTTTGCATCAAGCGGTGTATATCCCGTTTTCACGGGGTCCAGAGAAGCCTCATTGAGCAATACGGTAACGGAAGGCGTTTCTGTCGGATACGGTGTATCCTTCCATCCGCGCAGATAATACTGCTCCGTCTCTTCATAGGGAACGATTCTCGAGGATCCGTTTGCCGCATATAAGATAACCGTTGTTGGATTCTGCAAAGTAACACGAAGTCTTTGAGACGGAACGACCAAGCGGCCGACAATCGCAGCGATCTCTGCACGGGTTACTCCCTTTTCCGCAGAGAAAACATTTCCGTCGGTACCGACGAGGATTCCCGCACGGTATGCACGGTAAACATCTGCTGCATATTCCTCATCCATCGAAACATCGGGAATTGCTCCGTCATCAACCAAATTGATCTCTGCCCACATCTCATCGGGCAAGGCGGAAAACGCCTCGACCATAAAGGCACGCGTCACCGATTGACCAAAATACGCAGCAGGACGGTCCGCCGTTTCAGCGGGGATCAGTCCGTGTGCAATTCCGTATGTCACATACGGACTGTACCACGGAGATGCTGCAGAAAAATCAGCCATACGATCTTCCGTATAAATGGCATAAATACGGGCAATCAACGTATAAATCTCTGCTGCCGTAACCATTCCGTCGGGAGAAAAGCTATCATCGGCAGTACCGATCATAAGGCCCAGACGGTACACTGCGGCAACATTCTCCGCAAACCAATTTTCCTCTCCCACATCCTTAAACTGCCCCTGCGTGTAAGTCTTTTTTTCCTCGAACGCATCAAACCCGACCGCATTCATCGGAAGAACCGCCGCACTGCAAAAAAGCAGGATCGCAAGCATCGCAGCCGCCAAACGGTATTGATGTTTCATATTTATAGACCTCCTATCGTCCTCGAAGCAAACAACATGACGGACATACATCTCTTTCACTGTGATTATACCACAAAACCAAATATAAGTCAACCCGACACTGTTTTTGCAATATTTCCAAAACATGGAAAAGGACCCGACGGAAAGCTCCGCCGCGGTCCTTTTTTCTGTTTTCCCAATGTCAAACAATCAATTTTCAGCCACTTCTTCAATCATCTCGATCAGATCACGCCATGCACGCTCTTCTATCTGTACAACGACCGATCCCACGCCGTCAAAGCTGACGAGCCCGTTTTCAAATACCCGCAGGAAGATCCGGAATCCGTGATCCGTGGTAAAGTTCAGTGCATAAAGCTGTGTCTGATAAAGCCTTCCCGATTCTCGCTTCTGAATATCCCGAAGACTGTGTACCCTTCCGTCATTCAATGCATCGATAAACCTGTCCACGATCGTTTTTTTGTGGTCATCACTCGCTTCCACATGTTCATCAAGCAATACGATCCTATGATTCCTGCCGCAATACCAATCATCATATGCTTCTGCCCAGACCCCCGTATAGCTATCCTTCAGATCAAGTCGTTCGCTGTACAGATCCGCTCCCGTCTGTATCGTAATCCCGTTATCGTTGATAAACAATCCGACACCGACCTCATTTTTCAGACAAAGCATGAAGCTTGACGGCATTCCCTTCACCGTGTAAATATCACCGACAACGGTACCGCAAAAATCCTTCCATTCCGCCTTACCGCTCCATTCATCGATCCCCGCCGTTACCGTTCCGAGATATGCTCCGAGCAGTTCCTCTTCCTTTGCATCTTCAAATGCTGTGTATTCCACATAACAACGACCGTCGTACAGAAACAGTCCCATCATATCGGCGATAGCAGAAGAATCCGCCTGCGGTACGGTTTTGGGGATGGTCACCCCACCGTCGGGAGCAGTGATCACCGAATAAGCAAACGGGTCTTTCTTTTCGGACGGAGACCCCTCTGCGTTGAAAAACGAGAAAAATGATTTTCCAAGTCCGATCCATGCCGTTATCAGTACAAACGCTGTACATACGCAAGCCGCGATCGGCAGTATCCGCTTCCGTGTGTGCCGCTCTCTTTTTTTCAAGTTTCCGGAGTATTCCTCCGCCTCCAAAATTAGCATATCATCAATGAAACCGATTGCATCCAATAATCCTTCCGCATTCAAAGCTTATATCCTTCCTTTCTCAAATATTCACGCAGACGTCCACGAAGACGAAACAGCATCGTTTTGACACCGGCCTCACGCATCCCGACGTTCCGGGCAATGGTTCCGATCGGTTCCATATAATAATACCTCCGGATAAACACGGTCCGATCTGTTATCGGCAAGGTGTACAGAAATGTGTTCACTGTCTCTGCCAGGACCTGTGCCTCCACCTGTTCTGCTGTGCTGTCCTCATAAGCAACCTCTGAAAGCTCTGACAGCAGCTGCCAATACTCTGTATCGCGCCGCTTCTCTCTGTTCATACGTCGGATTCGATCGATCGCAATCCGTCTGCTGATCTTAGCCAGATACGGCAGTAATTGCTGCGGTCTGTTCGGCGGGATCGATCGCCATGCAGCAAGATAGGTATCATTCACACATTCCTCACAGTCCTCAAGACAACCGAGAATATTCATGACAACACGTGTCAGATATGCTCCGTACCGTCCACGGCATTCTACGATTGCCCCCTCATCCCGTTCCCAAAATAATTCGACAATATCCGTATCGTTCATCATATGTCACCCCCACTGTTTTGATCGGCCGTCACTATATAACTCGTCAAAACACGCAAAAGGTTTCATCAAAGCAAAAATTCCTTACCTTTTTGTTTAACACAAAAACAAAGGAATCAAATTTGATATATATTCCTTCTTCAAAGCCATATCGCCTTCCTTCACACAGAAATGCTTTGACCAAAAAAATATTGCAAAATCGGATCATTTATGATATACTTTTTCCATACAGAAAACGTCCTCATAAATGGCGTGTTGCATATCGGTCTGTCCACATAAGCACCGCCGGTCCTCATTTCACACAGTTAAAATGGAGTATTTTGGTACAACAGGGAACAAAACCAAAAAAATTACGTCAAATAAAAGAAACAGCCATTTGGTAACCAAAGATCCCGCAAGACAAGGAGATTGTTATGAATTCGAAAATACAAGGTATTATTGCAGAAACGGAAAAAGCCGTTATCGGTAAACGGAATATTTTGATTTGGGCAATGCTTGCCATTCTTGCAGACGGACATATCCTGCTGGAAGATATCCCCGGTGTCGGAAAAACAACTATGGCACTCGCTTTTTGCCGTGCGATGAATTTACAGTACGGACGTGTACAGTTCACACCCGATGTACTGCCCTCCGACATCACAGGCTATTCCCTCTATCATAAGGACAGCGGAAAAATGGAATACCGACCCGGAGCGATCTTTTGCAATCTGTTTCTTGCGGACGAGTTGAACCGTGCAACAAGCAGAACACAATCCGCGCTTCTGGAGGCAATGGAAGAGGGACAGGTCACCGTAGACGGAAGCTCCTATGCGCTTCCTCGTCCGTTTTGTGTCATTGCGACACAGAATCCGACCGGTGCCGCCGGTACTCAACGCCTGCCCGATTCGCAGATCGACCGTTTCATGATCCGTCTTTCTATCGGTTATCCGAACCCGACAAGTGAAAGCGAAATGATCCTGCGTTATCAACAGGGACGTCCGCTGGACCGTGTCATGCGCGTGATCTCGGGAAGCGATCTCTGCAACATGCAAAATGAATGTGCATCCGTGTACATTGCAAAGGAGGTAGCCGATTATATCGTTGCTCTTGTCACGGCAACCCGACAATCCCCCGACCTTGCCAGAGGCGCATCCCCCCGTGCAACACTCGGTATCATGGCGATGGCAAAAGCCCATGCGTATCTTTCCGAGCGAGATTATGTGGTGCCTGCGGATGTTCGTACCGTTTTCACCATGACGGTTTTCCACCGCCTGCTTCTCACGCCGGAGGCTGAGCATCTTGGAAAAACAGCCATGGATATCGCAAATCAGATACTGAAGGACACCCCCATTCCAAATGTTCTTCAGAACACTGCCTCTTCCGAACGGAAAACCACCAATAAACAACCACCGAAAAACGCATGAAGATCTTAATTCGAAATTGGATATTATACCTGCTTTCTATTTGTGGATGTGTGCTGTTTTGCATGAATTACACCGCTTGGTTCTCCACGTTTCTTCTCCTTCTTGTGATGATCCTCCCGCTCTTTTCGCTGATCTTGATGCTTCCTCCGCTGTTTTGCATACGTATCAAGCTCGTCGCACCAACAGAAATCGTCCGCGGAGAATACGGTATCATGTACATTCACGTTGAAGGTAAGCACTGTCCCTATGGGCTGCCCATTCGTGTGACAGTCGCACAAAAGAATTTGGCATCCGAAAAAGACACGGAAAACAGGATCACAAATACCATCCTCCCCTATCCGGTCAAAGAACGATGCCTGCAGCCGCCGTTTTGGTATCTGCTGAAGCTGACCGGCACCGCTGCGGTCCCGCTCAGCACAGAGCATACCGCTGTCATCCGGGGGAGACTCATCTCTTTCTGTATGTACGATTTTCTCGGACTGTTTTTGCTTCCGCTTCCACGTGTATCAAGAAAACAGTGTACGGAGACCGTTGTGTGTCCCATCCCGCGGAAGCCTGACAAGATCCTTCGCACATGGGATCAGGTCCAATCCGTCCCCGTACCCACACAGCGCTTTTCCGAGCAGTACGAAATCCGTCAATACCGTCCCGGAGATACCATGCGTGCCGTACATTGGAAGCTAAGTGCAAAAACAGACGATCTTCTGGTTCGTGAAGCGATGGATGCTGCTGACCGTTCTGTTATGATCACCCTGGAGCGCGATCCTCATCCCGATATCGCAGATAGCATCCATGACACGCTTGCATGGTATCTGCAGACTCTTCTTTCACACTCGACCATTCGATGCGTCACCGTTGTATGGCTGACAGCAAAAGGAGATCTTCGTACCGAAACCGTCCGTGTACCGCACGATGCTGTCGGACTCTACCGTCGTCTCTTCTCTGAGGGTATCCGTCAGAATCATCCCGGTGCATCCTTCGATTCCGTATATAAGACCGCCGACATCGGATTTCACATCGACAAAGAATCCTATACATCCGATCAACGCAAATATTGACACATACCCGTTCACGTCCACGCCATTGCATAACAGAACAGAAAGGAGAATATGCACATGCCCACAAACAAACCGCAGATCATTACCAAGCAGCGCAGCTCGGTCCTATCCGCAAATGCACTTCTCGATGTGTTTCTTCTCCTGTTATGTCTTGGCGGAACCGTCGGATGCCTTATAACGGGATTCGATCTCCCCGTTTTTTCAGATGTTCTGATCATCGCCGTCATCGGAATTGCGATTGCTTGTCCGCTGATCCAACGATGCTTCGTAAGACAGTACCTGCCACATCTTGGGATCCTGATTCTATGCGGAATATGGTTTCTTTGCAGAACGGACATGCTTCTTGACGGCATTCTCTTAATATCGGCTTATGTTGTCCGTTTCCTTTGTTGGGGATATCCTGCAATGGAGATGCCCTCTCTCTTGAAGCCTTACGCCGGGCAGCTGCCCTACATCGGCTCCTCCGCAGCCGTTCAAGAGGACATATCCGCGAAGGTCACAGAGGCCTTGCTTATCATTGCTGTTCTGATCGCACTTTTATGGTGTTTTCTGTATTCCAGAAATCACGTTGTTTTTCTTGCAGCCTTGATTCCTGTCCCCTTCTTCATTCTTTGTTTTTTGATCATCGAAATAACCATTCCCGATTTTTGGTCACTTCTGACCATATTCACATATTGGCTCTTATTGCTGTTTACACGATCTGCCCTCCGGCTTCAGCCACGGGCGATCTTCTCTCAGACAGCCATCCTATTGATCCCCGCCATCCTCCTTATCACAATGACGTATCGGTACTGTCCCAAGGATAATACCATGCCGGAAATATTTCAAAGCGGCTACAATGCCATCCTTGACCTTACCTCCTCCATTCAAATGACATTCCGGTCACGATTCGGGAATTCAAACGCAGAAGATCCCGTCTATACCTCTGCAGAGGGCAATACGGTTTCTCTTTCCAATTTGGAAAGTAAGCGTTACCGTGATCAACCGGTCATGAAGATCAAAGGCTCCGGAAAACAAACCGTTTACCTTCGCGAAAACACGTACAAGCGGTATACATCCGATGAATGGAGCAATCCCGATACCGCAACCGTCCGTGTGACCGACGATCAGATTCTGACCGTCTCCTCCGTTATTATCTCAAATTTCACCACATGGGTAACAGATCTTACTCTTGCCGATGTGCACTCCGATATTCTGTTCACGCCGTATTATTTTTCCGGCAGCAGCGCCGAATATCAGACAAATGGTGATCAGAATATCATAAAGCGATCTCCCGGCGATACCTACACGGTTCATTGCCGTCCCTTTTCCCTTGAACAGATTCGGACCGCCTCTTTTACAACGGATCAAGCGCCGTTCAAAAATCTCTTAACCGGATATTATCTCGAGCATCTTTCCGAATATACACAGATCGATGACCAAACGAAAGCGCTGCTGCTAGAGTTTCTGGAAAGCAATGACATTACCCCGCTTCCCTCGCTTGATATCACCAAAGAACAATATTGGAGCATTGTCGATGAGATCACTCTGCTCACGCAAAGCTGTGCTGAGTATTCTTTGGATGTCGAAAAAAAGCCCGATAACGGAAAGGATTTCGTTCTTTGGTTTTTGGAGGATGCCGAAGCAGGATACTGTACACATTTTGCAACCACAGAGGTCATGCTTCTTCGTGCCTGCGGAATTCCTGCGCGGCTCGCGGTCGGATTCCTTGCAAAGATCAAGACGCCCATCACCTGGAATCCGATCCTGGATTCCGATGCCCATGCATGGGTCGAGGTTTTTTATCCTCAGCTTGGGTGGGTACCCATAGAAGCAACACCCCCCGGCTCCGTTATTCAAAATGAACAGGATGACCTTCCCACAACGACATCCGACAGTGTCACAGAGTCTCCGGAAACAACCGAGACAATACCCGAGCCCGTGATTACGACTGAAGGTGACACACAGCCTCCCAAGGCTCCGACAGCAGATGCCACGACTCCTGCCGAAAGCGATACAGATGAGCTGGACAGTTCTCCAACACAGAGCCCTCCACTGACACGTTCCCAAAAGCTTTTACGTATCGTCCTCCTTGTGATTCTGATAAGCATCGGACTTCTTACTCCGATCGCCGTACTGATGGTCCGACGCCACAGCAAGACACAGAAGCTGTACGCTGCTCTGCACGCCCCCTCGGACAAACGAAATGACGCAGCACTGTACCTGTTTCGATATATCCATGCAATCGCCAAGCTCCATACAGAATCCGTCCCGGACACACTGTATACGCTCGCAGAAAAAGCAAAATTCAGTCAACATACGTTGACCGATGCGGAATTCTCCGCGATATCAGCATATTACGAAAAACAAGCCGCCGATCTCAAGACTGCAGATACCCTGCTGCGTCGGCTTCGTCATCAATGGATCGATGTCCTCTATTGATCCACCTGTCCTTGAAGAACCTACAAAAGAAAGGATGAATCCTCGTACCATGTCTCCCATTTTGACCGGAAATACCTGGGAAAAACAATTTTCCGAGGGAAACCGCACAAAAAAAGTAAAAAAGATTCTGATCACATCAGACTTGTATCTACCCTCTGTCAACGGTGTTGTCACATCGATCACCAATCTGGTCGGTGAATTGCGTAAGCGCAACTATGACGTCCGTATTCTTGCCACATCCAATGACACGCACTATCATTATGATGAGGCAGAACAGGTGTATTATATGCAGTCGATTCCCTTTAACATTTATCCCGGAGTTCGCATGCCGCTCAACTATGTCAGGCACGAATATCTGGAGGAGCTTACGGAATGGAAGCCTGATATCATCCATAGTCAGTGCGAGTTCTTTTCGTTCGAATATGCGAAAAAGATCGCCAAAAGGACCAATGCGCCCATTATTCATACGTATCACACATTATATGGACAATACGCCTCTTACCTGCCGTTTTCCTCTGTTATGACCAATACGGAAAAAATGATCGGTATGGTTTCCCAGATGCGTTTGAACGATGTAAATACCGTTATCGCTCCGACGAAAAAGGTCAAGGATGCCTTGCTTGCATACGGACTGAAAAATCGTATTGTGGTGATTCCAACCGGTATTGCCATGGAAAAATTCCGTGTTTCGGTTTCCGAGGAAATCATCGCAGCGCTTCGTCTGCAATATGGAATTACGCCGGAAGACAAGGTCCTGCTTTCTCTCGGACGGATCGGAAAAGAGAAAAACATTGAGGAGCTGATCCGTTACTATGCAGCATTGTCAGACCAACGGGATGACGTAAAATTCATGATCGTCGGCGGCGGTCCCGATTCACAGCGTCTTATCGAGATCGCAGAGTCCTACAAATTGAAAAACAAGGTGGTCTTCACAGGTATGGTAAAGCCGGAGCTTGTACGTCAGTATTACGCACTCGCCGACATTTTTGTGTGCGCCTCTACCAGCGAAACACAAGGTCTGACCTATGTCGAGGCGCTTGCCTGCGGAGTTCCGCTCGTCTGCCGCGCGGATGCTGCGCTTGACAGTGTTTTAATTCAAGGAACAAACGGATTTTGTTATCACAACAGTACAGAATTTTGCAGTTATATTTCCCGTATTCTGGATGACCCCATGCTCTCCGCTGCAATGCGTAAGGAGAATCTTATCCGCTCCAATCAGTTTTCCAAGGAACAGTTCGCGGAGAACATCCTTGAGCTTTATGATGCTGTTTTTGAGGAAGGTTCCCCTCCTCCCCCCATATTGTAAATCACGCCTCCCCCAACCCCAAACAAACGTGAAGACTTTCGGTCTGTACTTGGTTTCGGAAAAGTGTCAGATTGCAGCACTGGTAAAAGAGGAAAAGCCCGGGAAATAGCGTTCCAAACCCTGCTATTATGATAAACGGGAAGCAACATGACGAAAATCATGCTGCTTCCCGTTTTTTATACTCATTTATCGGACCGTTCTCGCCGCTATCCCTTTTTCCATCACAGTCATTCCTCATAGTTCATTTTCCCTGTTTTTGTAAAATCGTGATCCTGTTCCTTGCAAATATGAGAAAAGTTCTTGCAAAAAGGAAAAAAATCATATATAATATATGGGAGCACCCAATGTGTACTATACAAACCGAAAGGATATTTGATATGAAAGAAATGATGAAAGATATTCTCTTGAAGCTGTCAGGAGAAGCCTTTGGCGGAGAGGAAAACGCGTTCGATCAAAAAACGATCTCTGCTTACGCAGAAGCCATTGAGAGAGGTCTTGCATTCCGTAAACGGATCTATGTCGTATGCGGCGGAGGAAATGTTTGTCGCGGAAGATCGTTTGGCGGAAATGTTCTGACAGACTACGCCGGTATGCTCGCATCTATCCAAAACGGCCTCTTTCTCACCATTGCACTGAAAGCACTCAATATCAAGAGCCAGCTTGTCATTCCCGATAACTTTGATATCCCGAACGGATGCCATGAGGCAGATATTTGCGAAGACAGCCGTGTTATCATATATGCAGGCGGTGTCGGAGAACCCGGACATTCTACCGATTTTGTCTGTGCAGTAAAAGCCAAGGAGCACTCGTGTGATATTTATTTTGCAAAGAGCGGCTGCGACGGCGTATATGACCGCGATCCCAACAAGGTCAGTGACATTCCCGCGACATTCATCCCCTCGATCACCTTTGCACAGATCGCAGCAGATAAGCTGGGAGTTATTGATCTGGAGGCAGCAGAGCTTCTTATCAATACCGATTGTCATGCATTCATTTTTGAGTTGACTGCAGAAAACATCGAGCGTATGCTCTGCGGAAACGGGGATGCCCTTCACAAAACGGAAATCCAATAAACAAGCACAAACCAAAACACGATCAACGATAGGCTACGTCCCATCGTTGATCGTGTTTTTTAACAGTTCCGTATTCGCACAGTTATGTGCGGATTTTTTTTGCAGTCTCCGTCAGCATACCAAGTGCCGATTCAAAATTCACACCGTACCACCGCGCATTCGGATCCTTCATTGTCTGCTCAATACAGGCAAACGTATAATCCACCGCCAAGGACAATGCCGCATCAATTCCCATACCAACAGAGAGCGCACCTACGACCGTTGATGCAAAAATATCTCCGGTTCCGTGATACATTACCGGGGCGCGGGTACCTTCGTAACAGAAATACCGCTCCTCCTCCGCATGATAAGCCATGACACCGATCGTGTCCGCCGAGGTGGAAACTCCCGTCAGTGCCGCTTGCTTCACACCCATGTCGGTCAAACGCAAAAGGATATCCTTGACCTGCGTCTCACAATATCCCTCATGCCGATACGGAATACCCAAAAGATATGCCGCTTCCGTCAGATTGGGAAGGATCAGATCTGCTTTTCTGCAAAGCGTTCCCATCTCTTTCGCAAACGTCTCGGTAAAACCCTTATACAGTGTACCGCCATCCCCCATCGCAGGATCAACCACAACAAACAGATCGGGATTTTGTTCACGCAGACGGTCAATCATCGCACAAACCAGATGAATCTGTTCAAAGGAGCCAAGATACCCTGTGTATATCATATCGAAGATGAGCCCTTCCTCCATCCAGGCATCGACCGTCCTCTCGATCTCATCGGTCAGATCATGAAACGTAAACTGCCGAAACGCCGTATGATTGGAAAGGACAGCCGTCGGAAGAACAGCACATTCCGTTCCCATCGCAGATATGATCGGCAAGGCTACCGTCAGACTGCATTTTCCCACGCAGGAAATATCCTGCACCGTAATAATACGCTTCAATTCCGTCTCTCCTCTCACCGATACATAAAACGTTAAAAGTATATCACAGAGGCCCTATCACCGCAAGTGTTCTGCGGTTGAATTTACATTTTTTTTACACATCCAAACCAAAACAAAACATGACCCAATTCCCCAACAACGTATCATTTTCAGTTTCTTTTGCGAATGTTTACGATTTTTTCATACTTTTATGATATAATTGAACGTAAATTTTTTATGATAGTCCATATAAAAATATACGGAGTGACAGTATGGAAAACATATATTATCTTGGTATCGATATCGGTTCTACAACCGCAAAATTGGTACTGGTGAAGAAAGATGGAACCGATCCAATAAAAGACACTGTTCTGCATGAAACATATGAAAGACATTTTTCGCGCGTCCGTGAAAAGATCCTTGATCTTTTGGATGCGCTTCCTTTGGACGGCTCCGTAACTGTCTCTGCCGCAATTTCAGGCTCTGCCGGTCTCGGTCTCTCTCAGGCAATCGGTATTCCCTTTGTTCAGGAGGTTTTTGCCACAGGCGAGGTAGTAAAACAATTGGAGCCGGATACCTCCGCCGTCATTGAGCTCGGCGGTGAGGATGCAAAGATCATTTTCCTCGACGGTGCCATGGATGAACGTATGAACGGAACCTGTGCCGGCGGTACCGGAGCCTTTATCGATCAGATGGCAACGCTTCTGAACCTCTCGGTTACCGATATGGATCAACTGAGTCTTGCACACACGCGAATCTACCCGATTGCTTCTCGCTGCGGTGTATTTGCCAAATCCGACATTCAACCGCTCCTCAACCAGGGCGCAAACAAAGCAGATGTCGCAGCCAGCATTTATCAGGCCGTCGTAAATCAGACCATTGCCGGTCTCGCACAAGGACGCCGTATCGGCCGGGACAAAAACGGGAATCCGACCAAGGTTCTCTTTCTCGGCGGTCCGTTGTATTTTTGCAAGGGATTGCAGCAGCGCTTTATTGAAACACTGCATCTTACATATAACGAAAATGCCATTTTCCCTGAATGGGGCCCTTATGCTGTTGCACGCGGCGCAGCAATTTATGCACAGAAATCCAATCACCGCATTTCCATACAGGAGCTTCGTGCGGCCATCCGTTCCAGTCTGCAGCAAAAAAGTGTGATCGATTCTCTTCCGCCGTTGTTTTTGACAGAAGAGGATTACCGTATTTTCCATGCCCGTCATGCGGAAGCCTCCGTACCCATGACGGAAATTTCTGCATACAGCGGCAATGCTTGGATCGGTATCGATTGCGGCTCTACCACAACCAAGCTCGTTGTGATCGGCAGCAATGACGATATATTATATCAGTATTACGCCTCCAATCTCGGCGATCCCATCTCCATTATCCGCGAACAGCTTTCGGAGATCTACCGTCTATGCGCTGACCGTATCCGTATCTGTGGATGTGCGGTTACCGGTTACGGCGAAGAGCTGGTCAAAAATGCCTTTGGTGTGGATGTCGGCATCGTTGAGACAATCGCACATTTCACAGCAGCAAAGTATTTCCGTCCCGACGTTGATTTTATTCTCGATATCGGCGGACAGGATATCAAGTGTTTCCGTATTGCAAACGGTGCCATTGACAGCATCATGCTCAATGAAGCCTGTTCCTCAGGGTGCGGATCCTTCCTTGAAACCTTTGCAAAAAGCATGGGATTTACTGCTGCTCAATTTGCACAAAAGGGTCTTTTCAGTACTCATCCGGTCAATCTCGGTACAAGATGTACCGTATTTATGAACTCCTCTGTCAAGCAAGCGCAAAAGGACGGTGCTTCGCCTGAGGATATTTCTGCCGGTCTGTGCATCTCCGTCGTTAAAAATGCAATTTACAAGGTCATCCGTGTCAATAATGCCGATGAGCTGGGCAAGCATATTGTTGTCCAGGGAGGAACATTTTTCAACGATTGTGTGCTTCGTGCCTTTGAGAGAGAGCTTGGAACAAATGTGATCCGGCCGTCTATCGCAGGGCTCATGGGTGCCTACGGGGCTGCACTCCACGTCAAAAATCAGTTGAAATTGCACACCTCCTCCATATTGCCAAAAGAAAAACTCGAGGCATTTACACATACCTCGACCTCCACGGTCTGTAAGCGATGTACCAACCATTGCCGTTTGACGATCAATACCTTTGATGGCGGTCGTCGGTTCATTTCCGGAAACCGGTGTGAAAAAGGCGCGGGACTGGAGCAGGCAGCTGAGCTTCTGCCAAATCTTTATGAGTTTAAGCGGAACTATCTGTATGGACTGACATCGCCCGATGGCAATGCACCCCGCGGGACCATCGGTCTGCCGATGGCACTCGGAATGTATGAGCTTGCCGTGCTGTGGCATGCGCTCTTTACCGAGCTCGGCTTCCGTGTCGTTCTTTCCTCCCCTTCCAGAAGATCTACCTACGAAAAAGGACAGTTCTCTATCCCCTCTGACACGGCTTGTTATCCTGCAAAGCTGATGCACGGACATATCGAGGATCTGATCGAGAAAAAAGTCGATACCATCTTTTACCCCTGCCTTTCCTACAACGTTGACGAGAAGCAGAGTGCAAATCATTATAACTGTCCTGTTGTCGCATATTATTCTGAGCTCCTCTCAGGCAATATGGACAGTCTTGAAAATACCGATTTCTTTTATCCGTATTTGAATTTGGATTCGGAAAAAATCCTCACCCGTACGCTTTCCCGTGCATTCCGTGAGCACGGCACCCCGATTCCCGATAAAGAGATCCGCCGCGCGGTATCCAAGGCATTTGCAGCCTACCAAGCTTATATGGATGCCGTTCGGGAACAAGGGCGCTTGGCCATCGAAGCTGCAAGGAAGGCAGGAAAACGGATCATGATCCTTGCAGGCAGACCGTACCATATCGATCCTGAGATCGGTCATGGTATCGATCGTCTCGCTGCGTCCTTGGGTTTTGCCGTTGTTTCGGAGGATGCCGTTTCAGAACTGGCAGAAGCCCCTGCTCTCGGCGTCCTGAATCAGTGGACATATCATGCGCGTTTGTACCGCAGTGCCATGTTTGCCGTACAAAACAGCGACACAGAGCTTGTCCAGCTCGTCTCCTTTGGCTGCGGCATCGATGCTATCACGACCGATGAGGTTCGGGAAATTCTGGAAAGCCGCAATAAATTCTACACGCAGATCAAGATTGACGAAATCACCAATCTCGGTGCCGTAAAAATCAGGCTCCGCAGTCTGATCGGCGCATTGGATGAAAAGGTCCAAACGGAACAGGCACAAAGTACGAAACCGGAGGATGTGCGATGAAAAAGAAAAAGACACCCCAACAGCAGTATATTCCCTTCACCAAGGAAATGAAGAAAGAGTATAAGATCCTCGTCCCCATGATGCTTCCCATGCACTTCAAATTGGTTTGCAGTGTATTGAAAAACTTTGGGTATGATTGCGAGTTGTTGGAGACAACCGGACAGCATATTGCCGATGAAGGACTTCAGTATGTTCATAATGATACCTGCTATCCCGCGATCCTTGTCATCGGTCAGTTTATTGATGCAATCAAATCCGGGAAGTACGACCCGCACAAGGTTGCGCTCATTCTGTTTCAGACAGGCGGCGGATGTCGTGCCTCCAATTATGTCTCTCTTTTGCGTAAGGCCTTAAAAAAAGCAGGATACGGCTATGTCCCTGTCGTATCGATCAGCTTTGGCGGTTTGGAAAAGCACCCCGGGCTTACCCTTACCCTTCCCTTGATCCATAAGATCCTCTATGCGTTTCTGTATGCGGATCTTTTGATGTCCCTTGTCAACCAATGCCGTCCTTACGAAAATGAAAAAGGTGCCGCACATCATCTGGCACAGCAATGGACGGATCGGCTTGCAAATGAGCTTTCTGTCGGCGCCTTCGTGGATTACAAGAAGGTAAAGGACAACTATCGTCGGATTCTTGCAGATTTTGCTGCCATCCCCCGTACGCTTCGCCCCTCCGCCCGTGTCGGTATCGTCGGAGAGATCTTCGTCAAATACTCCCCGCTTGCAAATAATGACCTCGAGCACTTTCTTGTCTCCGAGGGTGCGGAGCCGGTTGTCCCCGGCCTTGTAGACTTCTTTATGTATACCGTATACGCCAATATTTCAGATTATCAATTATACGGTATTCATCGGTTGAAATATCTTGCCTTCCGAAAGATCTTTCAGTTGTTTGACAGAAAGAAAAATGATCTGATCTCAATCATGGATGAGCATGGGGTATTCGAATCCCCTGCGCATTTTATGCACATTCTGTCTTTGATTGAAGGATATATCCATGTGGGTACCAAAATGGGTGAGGGTTGGCTTTTGACAGCGGAAATGCTGGAGCTTGCCGAATCGGGTGTTGAAAACATCGTTTGTACACAGCCCTTCGGTTGCCTGCCCAATCATATCTGCGGAAAAGGTATGATGCGCCCCATCAAGGAACGAAATCCCCATGTTAACATCGTAGCCATCGACTATGATGCAGGTGCAACGCGTGTCAATCAGGAGAATCGATTGAAGCTGATGCTTGCAAATGCAAAGAAGACAAACATTCACCAAAAATAATATATCCAAATATCTGTCGGAACCGGCCTTCACGGAGCTCCGGCAGATTTTTTATTCCCTTTCACGCAATGCGTTCTTCCGAGGTTATCATCGTTTTATAATCGAAATATGCCGGGATCCACGTACCGCATAAATTTCGGTAATCCACCCCAACTGTACCGAGGATCAATTTTCGTTTCAAAATTGTTGCACGTTTTCGGAATCCTTGCATTTCACAAGAACATTTGTTCTTGGTTTCACGTGAAACACTTTCCTCTTCAAACAGTTTCTTTGTGTTGCCTTGTATGTTTGCCGAAGAATCTTGACTTTTTCATGAAAACATGATATGATATGCATTGTGATCTTCGGATCAAATCCCCAATGCAAGGACTCACTTATGAAACAATTTATTATTGCTGATTTCGAATGGGCAGTCACGCCCTACCCATCGGAAACTCATTTTCAATATTTCAATGAAATTCTTTCTGCCGGAGCCGTCCGTATCGACGAGGAAGGACAAATTCTCGATCAATTCTACACACTCATTCAACCAATGACACCGGAATACCTCCATCCCGTTGTGCTGAATGTTCTTCTTTTGGACCGAGCAGCACTTGCATATGCCCCCTCGTTTTCCCGATTTTTCGAGGAATTTTGCGCATTTACAAGGAATCTCCCGATTTTTACCTGGGGATGTGCCGACCGCAGCGCACTGCTGCAAAATCTTCGCGTAAAAGGCGGTTGCAGCGCAGAGAGCGCATCCTCACTTATCCCCAAAATGCGCGATCTTCAGCCGATCCTGTCAAGAGGCGCCGGATTACGTCAGCCATATCCGGGACTTGCCGCGCTCTTAAATCATCTCGGCCTGATGCAGGACTCCAAAAACAGACACAATGCATTGGCTGATGCGTCGGACACCGCAAGAATCCTCTCATATCTTCAAAAAAACAATCCCGACAGTGTAACGGAGCTCTTTTCCTTGAAATCCGAAGATACCTCTCCGGCTGTACCCACCGCCACAGGAGTTCTTCAAACAACCACCCCACCTGCTCCGACCCCCGGAGAAAGTCTGCACGCTGCACGTTCCTTGCGCTACTACTGCCCGATCTGCGGAAATGCGGGAAGCACCGGAACATGGATCCGGATGTCCAAGACAGAGATGCTGACGCTATTCTACTGCGAGCATCACGGGAAATTTCTCTTGGAAACCGTATCTCGGCCAATCAAAGAAACAAATCTGTATACCGCCTCGGCGATCCTTTTTCCTTATGACAGTCACCAAAAGAAGCGTTATACTGCAGCGCGTCAAACAGCCCGTCTGCGTCGCATAAAAGTTTCATCCGCCGAAACGGAAGGCCAAATAAATGCGTCATCGTCCAACTCCTCGGAAATCGATCCCGCTCAAGATAAAACATATAAAAAAACCGATGATCTATGATCATCGGTTTTTTTCGATATCAAAGCTGCTTTACAGAAAGCATGACATTCTGTCCGTTGATATTCCAATTCTTTTCGTTTTCACCGGTCTCTCCGTATACAATCGAGTCACAGAGTGTATCTGCGCAGATATCCTCCGCATACTTTCTCATGATGTTCTCAATTACTTCATTCTGTGCGACACCGATTTCAATGTGATCCATAACCTCAAAGCCGCAATCCTTACGCATTGTCTGGATCTTGGATACGATCTCTCGTACCAAACCTTCTTCCAAAAGCTCCGGCGTCAGATTCGTATCGATCACCACGGTAATTCCACGATCGAAAACGGATTCATATCCGGGCTTCTGTGTCATTTCAATCAGAAGATCTTCCTTTGTCAAAATCGCATCGGTTCCGTCGGGAAGCTTCAAGGTGATCGAGCCGACAGAATCAAGCGAATCCATTGCAGCATTGCCGTCAACCTCCGTCAGAAGCTGTCTGATCGCATTCAGCTGCTTACCGTACTTCGGACCTAAGGTACGCATCTGCGGCTTAAAGGAATACGTTGTAAAGTCACGAACGTTATCTGTAAAAACGACCTTCTTGACATTCAACTCATCCTCAATGATATCACAGCAAAAAACAGGAAGGGAGAAATCGCTCTTAACATAAACCAAGCCAACCGGCTGGCGGTTCTTGATATTGGCCTGATTTCTGCAAGCACGGCCAAGTACGACAACAGAAAGGACGTCATCCATATCCTTTTCAAGCTCGGGAAGGATCCGTGCTTCGTCTGCAACAGGATAATCACAAAGGTGAATGCTTTCCGGTGCTGTCGGATCAATACGGCAGACAAGGTTGCGGTAAATATCCTCTGTCATAAAGGGAACCATCGGTGCAGCAGCCTTACAGATCGTTACAAGCGCAGTATACAGTGTGAGATACGCATTGATCTTATCCTGCTCCATTCCCTTCGCCCAAAAACGTTCACGATTACGGCGGACGTACCAATTGGAAAGCTCATCAATGAAATCTGTTAAAAGACGGCAGGTCTCGGGGATACGGTAAGCATCCATATTCTCGTCGACCTTCTTCACCGTTGAATTCAGCTTAGAAAGGATCCAACGATCCATAACACCGAGCGAATCCTCATCAAGACGGTAAGACATCGGATGAAAGCCATCAATATTTGCATAGAGAACATAGAACGCATACGTATTCCACAGTGTACCCATAAACTTGCGCTGGCCCTCCGTCACCGCCTCCGCATAGAAGCGGTTAGGAAGCCACGGAGCGGAATTGGAATAGAAATACCAACGAATCGCATCAGCGCCGTATGTCTGTAATGCTTCAAAGGGATCGACCGCATTTCCCTTGGACTTGGACATTTTCTGACCATCCTTATCAAGTACGTGGCCGAGGACAAGAACATTCTTATAGGGGGCACAGTCAAAGAGCAAGGTGGAGATCGCCATCAACGAGTAGAACCAACCGCGGGTCTGATCAACACCCTCCGAGATGAAGTCTGCCGGGAAATGCTCATGGAATTCTTCCTTATGCTCAAAGGGATAGTGCCACTGTGCAAAGGGCATCGAGCCCGAATCAAACCAACAGTCGATAACCTCAGAAACACGGTGCATCTTGCCGCCGCACTTCTCACAGCGCAGCGTTACCGCATCGATGAAGGGTCTGTGAAGCTCGATCTCAGAAGGACAATCATCGGACATCGATTTCAGCTCCTCAATGGAACCGACCGCATGTTTGTGTCCGCATTCACATTCCCAAATATTGAGCGGTGTTCCCCAGTAGCGGTTTCTGGAAATACCCCAATCTTGAATATTCTCAAGCCAATCGCCAAAACGGCCCTTTCCGATGGATTCGGGAATCCAATGAACGGTATTGTTATTACGGATCAGCTGATCCTTGACCGCTGTCATCTTGATGAACCAAGAATCACGCGCATAATAGATCAGCGGTGTATTACAGCGCCAACAATGGGGATAATCATGCTCAAACTTCGGCGCGGAAAACAGTTTCCCAGCCGCATCCAGATCACGAAGGATCAGCGGATCAGCATCCTTAACAAAGACACCTGCATATGCAGTCTCCTCCGTCATTTCACCCTTTCCGTTAACAAACTGTACAAACGGAAGATCGTAGTTTCTGCCAACATTAGCATCATCTTCACCGAATGCAGGTGCAATATGAACGATACCGGTACCGTCACTCATTGTAACGTAGTCATCACAGGTAATGTAAAAGCCCTTTTTATTCTGCTTTTCCGCACAGATTCCCGCACATTCAAACAAAGGCTCATATGCGCGCCCCTCCAAATCTGTACCTGTATACTCGGCAAGGATCTCATATGCTGCCGCATCCTCTGTCTTCAAGCTGCCAAGGACAGTGTCCAGAAGTGCCTTTGCCATATAGTAGGTCCTTCCGTCTCCTGCCGCTACCTTACAGTAGGTTTCATTGGGATTGACACACAACGCAACATTGGAAGGCAGTGTCCACGGGGTTGTTGTCCATGCAAGAAAATACGCATCCTCACCGACAACACGGAAACGAACGATCGCAGATCTTTCTTTTACCGTCTTATAGCCCTGTGCAACCTCATGAGAGGAAAGGGGGGTGCCGCAACGAGGACAGTAAGGAACGATCTTAAAGCCCTTGTAAAGCAATCCTTTGTCCCAAATCTGCTTCAATGCCCACCACTCAGATTCGATAAACTCATTATGATAGGTAACGTAAGGATCCTCCATATCTGCCCAAAAGCCGACCGTTGCGGAGAAATCCTCCCACATCCCTTTATATTTCCAGACAGATTCCTTGCATTTGCCAAGAAACGGCTCAAGACCGTACGCTTCGATCTGATCCTTTCCTTCAATTCCGACGGATTTCTCTACTTCAAGCTCAACAGGAAGACCGTGTGTATCCCATCCCGCCTTACGGAGGACATGACATCCCTTCATTGTACGGTATCTGGGAACCATATCTTTGATGACACGGGTCAAAACATGTCCGATATGCGGCTTTCCGTTTGCTGTGGGGGGACCATCATAAAAAGTATATTCCTGTCCGTTTTCACGAATATCGATGCTTTTTTGAAAAATCCGATTTTCACGCCAAAACTTTTCGATTTCTTTTTCTCTGTCAACAAAATTCATACCTGTCGACACTTTTTCATACAACATAAGCAGACTCCCTTTTTTATTGTTTTGATTGCTTATACAAACGCTCATCTAAATAACAAAGCTCCCGCATAAAGAAAAGACCGGCCCCGAGACATCGGAACAGGTCTGAACATTGCCTTTCTAAAGAGACATTCAGCTGTTTTATTTCCACAGTCCCA
Organism: Clostridia bacterium; assembly: GCA_017414385.1. Taxonomy (GTDB): domain Bacteria; phylum Bacillota; class Clostridia; order Oscillospirales; family CAG-272; genus RGIG3925. The sequence goes on along the minus strand of JAFQMO010000124.1, from coordinate 2,722 downwards.
ACAGACGTGTCCTTTTACGGCGGATCCGGCGCATCTTAATCGGAAAAGACTTCCTTTCGGATTTGCAACTCGGAAGTGATTTTCTGTATCAACGGTAACGTCAACTCTCACCCCTGCTGACTCTCTGTGGATACCTTTGGTCAATACATACTGTCTTCGTCATCATTTTTGCAGCATTATCTTTGATTTAGTATACCATGTTTTTCTTAAAATGTCAAGGGATTTTCTCACTTTCTGCTGTTGTAATGTCACAAAGAAGATGAAGATATAATTGTTATGGGATATAATAACAAGGGATATAATAATTTGCAGTAAAATTTCATCCATCCCATTGCCATTGTCCATTTTTTCATCCGGAAAATTATCATGCTTTTGTCATTCATTCATTCATTTTCCATCCCTATTTTTCCCATCCTTTTGAAATTCGAGGGGCAATGAATTCCTGAAAAAAGCTAGGAAAAAAGAGAGAAGAAACGGGTTGCGCATGAGACATAGCGCCGAAGCTTCTGCACGTGAGCTTGCACGATCGGAAAAAAAAGAAACACAGACAAAAACAAGCGTGTCTGTGTTTCCTTTTTTATGTGATTTTCTTATGTATAGCAACACAACCAGCCCTGTGACATATCATGATGACACAAGGCTGGGATTTTTATTGTTGCAGATGCGAACTCTTATTGAGATGGACATGGGGGATGAAGTTTCTCCGTCGATCCGGGAACAGTGTCGGCAAGAGATTCCAATGCCAAGGCAAGGTTTTCTTTTGCATGGAAGAGACAGGTTGTGAGATACGCACGCAGATTCCGGATCTTTACACTTTTGGAGGCTTGTGTGTAGGAATCCAAAACAAAACGGATATCTTCACTGTCAAGCTGCTTGAAACGCTCATTTACTTCCGAGAAAAGAACGGTATTTCGTCCCAAGGAAACGGTTTTCCCTTGAGTTTTGTTTGATCCGACCACAGCTCTGTCTGTGGCGGCGCTATGTAGGAAGGAGGATATGATGGAAACGATACAGTTCAGCTTTTCTGTCGGGTATTCCTCACACAAACAAGGATACTCAATCTGTTCACGAACCGTTTTTTCGATCTCTGACATCGATTGAGGCTGTATATGTGTGGAGATAATCGCTTGATTTTGCGAGATGGATGGATTTGGATCCAGATGCGGAGGCTCCGCTTTGCGCTGATCAACAGGCCTATTTTGCTGTTTCTCGATACGGACAGAAGACGTTTTTTGCCGTACCTGGCATACCTCATTGGAAATAGGATCTACCTGAGAGGCTGTTGCTGAAAGCACATACAAATAACGAGGCTTTGCTGTTCTTGCATCGGTTACGCGGATCAAAGAGAGATAACCTGCACAACGGAGTTCTCGAAAAATACGGTCAAATGCGTTATGCCCTTCCTTGCATACCTTTCTGAGCATATCCTTTGATATGATACAGGCAGATGAATACTCGGAAATCCGGATAAAACGCGCAATCACGGCATATAACCCTTTGGCAGATAATGAGAGACGCGGATCCATCAGCATTGGTATGGAAATCTTGGTAAAATCTTCGGTTGGAGGCGTGAAGGGTTGATATGCGGAAAGAAATGCTTTTGATTGTGCACGACGAAGATGAACGGCCGGAGATGGCGTATTCTGCGTATTTTGAGACAATGTGTAGTAATCACGGAAGCAATTTTTGCCCATGGGAATACGTGTACGAAGTAGGTATCCGGTCTCTTGGAGTCTTTTAAACGAAGCGTGAAGACTGAAATATCTATTTTTACAATGCATTAAAAGGAGCTTTTGAAGACCGCCGGAGGCATAAGTAAAGGAGGGGTTGGAGAGCAATGCACCGATCATAGAATAAAGACCGAGGTCACGCAAGGAAGAAAATCCCATATTCAAAGAGGTATCAGCACACACATTGGAAGCCATCGTACCTGTGATATGCAGATTGGACAGCCGAAAAAACGGAACAACATCGACAGAAGCCGTCTTTTTTGCAGTTGTATACTCTGATGCGGACATATAACCCCTCCTTCCTATGATCAGTATCTGTCAAGCAATTTCGAATGCAGTCAAAATTTGTGGTCGATACAAGACAACGATCGCATTTTAAGATATATCAGTATATAGAATACAAGAAAAGGAGTTTTTTGTCAAGCACGCGCAAATACCGTCATACAAGTAACATACACATACATACATATACTTACAGAAAAAAACAGTAGACAATAATAACGTAAAAATCCCGAAATATAAGTGGTTTTCGCGTTCCTCACAAAAACCGAATGTCCTTTATTATTGGGGGATATGTCCATTTTTATTGGAGGGATGTACCGATTTATGGCAGGTGATGTGGTGTTTTATTGCATGTGGGGTCTGTTTTGGGGTGCAATGGCAGCGGACATTATGTCCCCCGTTATTGGAGGTGCCAGAAAAACGCTGCTTCGATGCTTTTGTTATCGCGAATACAATCATATATTGAGATGATACTGTCCGTTGTTATTGGAGGTGATGTGTTTCTGAAAAAACCGAAACAAAGGGGTTTTTTCGTCCTTGTTTCTTTGACAGTGTTTGTAATGTCCTCTGTTATTGGGGGTGATTTGGTGAAGGATGCGCGCAGAGACTGTCGTTAATTTCATGACGAAAGCTGTATGTCCTCTGTTATTGGGGGTGAATCATGGTCCCCTTTTGGAGATTTCTGCGGCTATTTTTCGCTGTTTTTTCAT
>JAFQMO010000123.1 GCA_017414385.1 Clostridia bacterium | reverse complement strand
GAGGGCGATGTCTTAGCCGCTTGACCAACGGGCCATTTCCAACATATATAGTATACCACATTATTGAAAAAAAAGCAATAGGTTTTTGAAAAAATAATAAAAAATATCAGATATTTGCGAAAATTTTTTTGAAACAGTTTACTTTGTTTGTCAGATGTGGTATAATAAAGGAACAAGAAACAGCGAGACGTTTGTTTTTTGTATTCGCTGTGTCGAATGCCGTTTTTGAATATGAGCATCAGACCGATGGATTAGGTGCTGAGCTTAATAATAAAAGGTTGATCAATTATCAACAGGAGGAAAGAATATGGCAAATTTTGCAATGCTTGGAAAATGGCATGTACATGCTCCCGGATACGCAATGGAAGCGAAGGAAGCGGGTGGTACCTGCAAGGCAGTATGGGATCCTGATTTTGAAGTCGCGAAGGAATGGGCGGCTGAGCTTGGATGTGAGGCCATCGAGTGCTTGGACGAGCTTCTTGCACGTGATGACATTGACAGCGTGTTGATCGGAACAACGACTGCAACGCATCACGAGGTGATCATGAAGGCTGCAAAAGCGAAGAAGCATATCTTTACCGAGAAAACGTTGGCTCCTACGGTCGCAGAGTGCGAGGATATGGCAAAGGCGATTTCTGATGCAGGGGTTTTGTTCGCAATCTCTTATCCGATGCGTACGGCTCCTACAACGCTTTATGCAAAGCAGATCGTTGAATCCGGTGTCCTTGGTCAGATCTCCCTCGGTCGTTTCCGCAATGCACACGGTGGATCTGCGCAGGGTTGGCTTCCGGAGTATTGGTATGTCAAGGAAGATGCGTGCGGCGGTGCGATGATGGACCTTGGCTGCCATCCGATGTATATCGCGGCATATCTGTTTGGTAAGCCTACCAGAATCAACTCTATGTATAATTCTCTGTATGGCCGTGATATCGACGATAACGCAGTCAATACCATTGAATTTGAAAACAAGGCGATTGCTATCGTTGAGACCTCTTTTGTAACTCCGTATTGTCCCTGGAATTTCGAAATCCATGGTACAAAGGGTTCCTTGTTCGGTACTGATGATAAGATTTATATCACAACCGAAGCAACGAGAGAAGAAACCGGCTCTGAGGACCCTGTCGAGGTGAAGGATCTTCCTGCATCTCTGACTGCGCCTGTCCGTAATTTCATTGATGCAGTTGACGGAAAGGCTACCGTTCATTTCGGTATTAACGATGCAATCGATCTGGCGCGTCTTTTGGAGAATGCGTATATTGCAGATGCGGAAGGCATTACTGTTGTGATCAAATAAATCAATCGCGGTTTTGCGGTGAAATAAGAAACGGTATGTATTTACAGATGTAATACATACCGTTTTTCTTTGTATCGATCAATACTTGCTTTCGCGTATCTTATTTCGGATGATACCGAATCCAAGGAATACGATCAGTGTGCCCACGATGGTCCATGCGGTGATGGGAATCCAAGTGCTCTGTGTGCTTTCGATCTTGAGCTGTGCCCAAAGGTCATTTTCGAGTACCTGAGTGGTATCGTCAAGTGCATGGTAATAAGTCGCTGTGACCTTATCCTCCTCAGCGGGATAGAGAAGGGATACTGCATCGGGATGAACCTCCGAGAGGACCTCAATATATTCCTCGTTTTCGCGGACCAGCAGGTTCGGAGAACCGTAATAGGTGTATTCCGCATTTGCAACAGCGGGCTCTTCAGAGCAGAGGAAATTGATATATAGCTCAGCGATTTCCTTGTTTCTTGCACAGGTTGGGATACAGAACGCATCTACGTAGACGTTGGTGCCCTCTTTGGGATAATAAAAGCCAAGTGCATCATTGGATTCGTACATGGTTAAGAAGTCGCCTGTATAGTATGCTGCGATCGATGCGGATCCGTTCTTCATCTTGTTATAGATCTCATCCATGACATAGCTTTGAACAAGCGGCTTTTGCTTCTGGAGCAGATCCAATGCAGCCTGCCATTCCTCATGGTCAGTGGTGTTGACATCAATCCCGAGAGAATACATTGCAGTTCCGAAGGCATCACGCGGGTTGTTGAACTGCAGAATCTTTCCTCGATAGGACTCATTCCACATCAGGTCCCATGAGCCGATATCTTCCTCAGAAACAACATTGCTGTTATAAATGAGACCGACCCATCCGTACATATACGGGATGGAATAGGTGTTGTCAGGATCATAATACAGATTCTTGTAGTCCGGATCGATATGCTCGTAATTGGGGATGTTATCGTAGTTGAGAGGGAGGAGAAGATCCTCGTTGATCAAACGTTGGATCATGTAGTCGGAGGGGATGATCACATCGTATGTTGCTGCACCGCTGCGAAGCTTATTATACATATCTTCATTGGATGCATAGGTCGTGTAGTTGACCTCGACGGAGAACCCGTATTTCTCAGCATAGTTTTCCTCGAAGTATTCCTCAAACATCTCGTTGACATCGAGACAACCCTCGGATCCGTCTGAAATATATTCACCCCAGTTATAAACGTTGAGTGTCACGGTTTTTCCTGTGCCGGAGCCCCGGTTACACGAGGAGAGGAGCAATACACAGCAGAAGATCAAAGCCAAAACAAATCTATTTTTCATCTGTCAGGACTCCTTTCCTGTGTTTTGTGTATGCACGGCGCTCTTTTTTTCTGCCTTACGGATCATTCTTTGATGCCGCTTTCTGTCAATTTCATCCTTACTTCCCGAGAAATTGGAGAGAAGGAGGAGGATTGTGATGGCAATAATCATGAGCGTGGACAACGCATAGATGTCAGGCTTGACCTCTTTCTTGGTCATGGAATAGATCAAAAGAGGCAGGGTCTGGAAATCATTGCCGCTTGTGAAATAACTGATGACGAAGTCGTCAAGGGACATCGTGAAAGCCATGATCAATCCGGTGATGATACCGGGCATGATTACGGGTAATTCGACCTTAAAGAAGGAACGGACGGGTGTACATCCGAGATCCATTGCCGCCTCGGGGAGAGACTTATCCATTGCCTTGACACGGGGAAGCACGGAAAGAATTACATAAGGCAAGCAGAATGTCACGTGGGAGATGAGCAGTGTCCAAAAGCTGAGCTTGTCGGAAAGACCGATGAAGGTACCGATCGCGACAAAAAGAAGCATCATAGAGATACCTGTGACGATATCGGGATTCATCATGGGGACATTGGTAACGGCAGTCAGCGAGGAGCGGAAAACCCGATTCTTCATTTTAACGATGCCGACCGCGGCGGCTGTTCCGATGACAGTGGCGATACAGGAGGCGCTGATGGCAAGGATCAGAGAATTCTTAAGCGCGTCAAATACCTCAGGACTGCGGAAAAGCTCGCGATACCAATAGAGGGAGAAGCCGTTGAAGGCACCGGTGTTGCTTGTTGCGTTGAAGGAAAACAGCATCAGTACCAGGATGGGGATATAGAGGATCATGAAAACGAGCGCAACATAAATTTTGGATATATATTTCATTGTTTACCCTCCTCCCCTTAACCGATACGTCCCGATGTTTCCGCATCGGAGAATCGATTCATAATTGCAAGAGAAATGAGAATGAGGATCATCATGACAAGGGAAATGGCAGCACCGATATTGTAGGTTGTCGGTGTTTGAAACTGCCTTTCAATGGTGTCGCCGATCAACTCAAATGTTCCGCCGCCGAGCTTTTGAGAAATATAGAATGTGCTGATGGAGGGAACAAATACCATCGTGATACCGGAAATGATGCCTGATTTGGAAAGAGGCAGGATCACTCGGGTAATCATCTGCAGATTGTTGCAGCCAAGGTCATAGGATGCCTCGATCAGGCGGTTATCGATCTTGGAAATGACGGTGTAAATGGGGAGTGTCATATAGGGGAAGAAGTCATATACCATGCCGAAAATGACAGCGCCCTTGGTACCGATAATATGTACGGGTGCCATATCAAGCGTCAAAAGCAATGTGTTAAGGAAACCGCCGTCGTCCAGAATTGCCATCATGGAATACGTACGGATGAGCAGATTCGTCCACATAGGAAGCATAAGCAGCACCATATATACCCGTTTTTTCCGCTCCGAGGCACGTGCCATGAAGTAAGCAAGGGGGTATGCAATGAGAAAACAGCAGAAGGTTGCGATAACAGACATCTCAACGGACGTAATGAAAATATCCTGATACATGGAAAGCGCAGAGATATTTTCAAATGTAAGTGTGCCGTCAGACGTGGTAAAAGCATAGTAGATTACAAACAGCAGCGGCGCAACGATGAACATGATACTCCACACAACGTGCGGAGCTGCAGCAATAGAGCCGCCAAGAGACCTTTTTTTCATATATCATTTCGCTTCCCGCAAAGGGAGCATCCTTTCTTCAATAGAATCAATGTAAGACAAGACTTAATCGTCGCTTTCAACGCTTTCAGCGTTTGAGAGCTCCTCCAATTCGTCGGAGAAGGAGGAATAGTCACCATATTTTCCGGAATACTCGGATTTTTTCATGATATGAATGGCATCGGGATCGATGGAGAGACCAATCACCTCATCCTTATCGACAAAGTCGGTGGATTGGATCATCCATTTGAAGCCGCCGATATCAACAATAAATTCATAATGTACGCCTTTGAAGGTGACAGAGGATACGACACCGGTCAGCATACCTTTTTCGGGAGAGACGAAGTCAACGTCCTCGGGACGGACAACAACGTCAACTGCAGCGTTCTTTTCAAATCCGCCGTCGACACATACAAACTCCTTGCCGGAAAAGCGCACGCGTCCGTCCTCGATCATGACGCCGTCGAGAATATTGGACTCGCCGATAAAGTCAGCAACAAATGCATTGACAGGCTCGTTATAAATATCGATCGGTGTACCGACCTGTTGGATCTTTCCGTCAGCCATGACAACAACGGTGTCGGACATGGTAAGCGCCTCTTCCTGATCATGCGTGACATAGATGAATGTAATGCCGGTACGCTGCTGGATATTCTTTAATTCGTTTTGCATATCCTTGCGCAGCTTGAGGTCAAGTGCACCGAGCGGCTCATCCAGAAGCAGAACACGGGGATGGCTGATCAGCGCACGTGCGATCGCAACACGCTGCTGCTGTCCGCCTGAGAGATAGTTTACATTCTTATGCTCAAAGCCGCGAAGCTCTACCATGTCGAGCATCTCTCTGACACGGCGGATGATCTCATTCTCGGGTACCTTCTGCAGTCGGAGTGCGAATGCAACGTTTTCAAATACGTTCAAATGCGGAAACAAAGCGTATTTTTGGAAAACGGTATTGACAGGGCGTCGGTAAGCGGGGACATCATTGATGATCTTGCCGTCGAAATGACATTCTCCGGAGTCCGGTGTCTCGAAGCCGCCGATAATACGGAGCGTTGTTGTTTTACCGCAGCCTGAAGGGCCCAGGATCGTAACGAATTCCTTGTCGTAGATGTCCAGATCGATGTTGTCAAGTACACGTTCCCCTTCATACTCTTTTACAATGTTACGAAGCTCAATCAATTTTTGCATAAAAGAAAACCTCCTGCCGAAATAAAAATAAAAGATGTTGTGCGATCAGCACAACACCTGCGTTCAAGGGCGTCCGAAAAAGCAAGAATCTTTGCATATATAGGGGAAACCCGTACAAATACAAATAACAGACCATATGCTTTCGGGGACATCCAAGGATGGTATCAGAGTCTATATAGTATCGTTTCTCTCATCAAAGCAAGGAGGTACTTTTACTACTCTTATTGACCGTTTCACAAGTTTGTTGTGCTGCGCCGTTTGGCAAAACACAAAACGGATCCAATTGACTCAGACCCACGGTTATAAAGTAACCAACTCATAAAATAGAAGCGTTTCGCCGCGAGCGGCGCATACACGCAATCAATAAAAAAGCAACAGAAGTTGCCGCGATAAAAATGTCCCGGGAGATCCCGGATATCGGCATTCGACCTGCTGTCCGTATGGCGTTTACTCCCGAAAACACGCGGAAACCAACATGATCCCGAGAGGGTCGAAATATCTTGCTTTGGAAAGAATACAGACAAAAACTGTAAGAGCGGCTAAGTTGAGCCGCACAATACTTTCCAATGTCGTTGACAGAATAAGTATAGCATATCCGACAAGAATTGTCAAGTTTTTTGTTAAGAAAAATATTGCTTTTTATCGAATACATCACAGCTATATGATCATACCGTTGTCCTTGAAGAGAAGAGTACTTGACATACATAACAAGTCATGGTACAATGATTGTGACAAAAAAGAAAACACCCAAGAAAATTCTTGGGTGCTGGTGCTCCATCGGAGAGTCGAACTCCGGACACCTTGATTAAAAGTCAAGTGCTCTGCCATCTGAGCTAATGGGGCATCCGCTACTTTCATAGCCTATATATGATACCATATTTGCTGTGCTTTGTCAAGGGGGTTCTTGAAAAAACTCGAAATTTTGCTTGGACTATCCCCTCGAAATCCAAGCAGAGGTATCGGAGATACCGATCGGCTGTACTATATAAAAATCAGGAGAGAGTATCATGGAGATCATGGAAAAACAAAAACCGCAATGCGGATTTTATCGGCATTTTAAGGGAGGCTGTTATGAGGTGATCGGTATTGCCAAGCATTCCGAGACCCTTGAGGAGATGGTCGTGTACCGTGCCTGTTATGATGAGGGCACCTTATGGGTACGCCCGATTGCTATGTGGAACGAAGAGGTCGATGTGTTGGGAGAACGTGTTCCGCGGTTTACATGGATCGGAGCAGATGCTTCGGTTTTGTGATGGATGCATTTCACATGTGTGATGTTGATCGAATGAAAGTATATTGCGTTGGTAGAAGACCAAAAAACGTTTTTTTTGTTGTCTTTTTTCATCCAACAGTATGCCTATTGAAAAAATATCAATAAAAACATGAAAAAATATGCGTAAGTGTATTGACAATTTCAAAAAATCTGTTAAAATAATAGTGGAAGCAATGATACGCTTTGATGTATCATTCAGTATATGGAGGTGAAAACAATGGCTTATATTATTACTGACGATTGCATCGCTTGCGGTTCTTGCGAAAGCGAATGCCCGACCAACGCAATCTCTGAGGTTGATGGAAAGTACGTCATCAACGCAGACGAGTGTATCGACTGTGGTACCTGCGCAGGCGTTTGTCCTGTTGAGGCTCCGAAGCCCGAATGATTTTTGATGTATGAGGGATGGCTGCTGCGCTTTGTGGCAGCCATTTTTCATAGCTTGTTGGTGATCAAAGGAGGTATGTATTTGTGAATGCCCGCGAAAAGAAGGAGCGGATCAATGAGGATCTTGTGCTGACATCCATGACGGATGGACTGACCTTCGGTACGGATGCATACCTGTTATCTGCATATATCCGACCTCGTCCAAGCGGACGTGCGGTCGATCTTGGCGCAGGAACGGGCGTGATCTCGCTTTTATGCGCTGCGAAGAACCGGTTTTCCCGAATTTACGCTGTGGAGATACAGCCCGCGTTTTGCGATCTGATCCGCCGCAATGCGGAGGAAAACGATCTTGATCAAACGGTCGTGCCGCTTTGTCGGGATGTTCGATTGTTGTCTTTAGACGATGTCGGCGGAGAGGTCGATGCGGTGTTTGCAAACCCTCCTTACATGCGTGCCGGAGCAGGAGAGGGAAACCTTTGTTTGGAGAAGGAGATCGCACGGCATGAGGTTTGCGGTACGATTGCGGATTTTTGCTGTGCAGCAGCAAGACTTTTAAAATATGGCGGTTATTTTACTGTCGTGTTTCGCCCCGATCGGGAGGCAGAGCTCCTGTGTGCGATGACCACTGCAGGACTGCAGCCGAAGCGTATGACGACCGTATATGCGACGAAGGATCACGTGCCATGTCTTCTTCTGTGTGAGGCAAAGAAGGGGGCGGCACCGGGAATGTTTGTAACCAAGCCGCTGCTTCTGTACGAAAACGGAACAGACAGCGATGAAATACGTTATATCTATGAGAACGGAGCATTTCATGAGCAGTATCAAAAGCCGTGACGATATGGTGCACGGAACAGAGGAAAAAAATCGTATTGAAGCATCGACATTGTACCTGGTAGCGACACCGATCGGAAATTTGGCAGATCTGTCGACTCGTGCGCTCAAGGTCTTGTCCGGTGTCGACTTTATTGCAGCGGAGGATACACGTAATTCAGCAAAGCTTTTGACGGTATTTGGCATTCGAAAACCGCTGGTCTCGTATTTTGAACATAACAAGCGTGCGCGCGGTGAGGAGATCATCGAACGGCTTGAGGCGGGAGAAAGCGCTGCGCTGATTACCGATGCGGGAACCCCTGCCATCAGTGATCCGGGAGAGGATTTGGTTCGTCTTTGTGCACAGCACGGGATCCGTGTGGTCAGTGTACCGGGATGCTGCGCTGCTGTTACGGCGCTGACATTATCAGCACTTCCGACGGGACGCTTCGTTTTTGAAGGCTTCTTGCCTATGCAGAAAAGTGATCGGAGAAAGCGTTTGAGCAAGCTGCAATCGGAGGAGCGTACGATGATCTTCTATGAGGCACCGCATAAGCTGCAGGCAACGCTTGACGATTTCTTGTCGTTTTTCGGCGAAGATCGACGGATATCTCTTTGCAGAGAATTGACGAAGCGTAACGAAGAAACGATGCGCACAACGGTCGGTGATGCAGTAAGATATTACCGTGACAATGCACCGCGTGGGGAATATGTTCTGATCGTAGAGGGCTGTCCGGAGGCTGATTTGCAGGCCGGTGAGGCATGGGCAGAAATGACTGTGACCGATCATGTGGCGGCATACCTTTCAGAGCATCCGGACATCAAGAAGCTGGATGCGATCAAGGCGGTTGCAAAGATCCGCGGTGTTCCGCGGAATGACGTGTACCGTGCGGTGTTGGAGCAGGAAAACGGACCTTCCGAATAACGCAAGCCGCAAAGCAAAAAGAATAAAAAGCAGAAAACGTCGCTTGATACGGTGTTTTCTGCTTTTTGTTTGATAAAAGTATTTTATTGAATCTTTTGGGGACGCTCGGTATCGTGGACGGGGGGGCGTTTACGGGAGACTGCAAAGCTCAAAAGGCGGGATAAGATGTAAAGAACGTAAACTGCTTCGATGGTGATACCAAGATATCCGCCTTGCAGATCGATCCGTTTTTGTGCGTAGAGTACCGTATCGGAAATGGTATGTACGGTGCCCAAAAATACTGTGAGATATGCAGTGGCAAAATACAGGCGAAGATTTGCAATCTCAAGGGAAAGGCGCGCCTCCTGCAGTGCGTAGAACATCATTGAAAGAAGCGTAATGATGTGAAAGATTTTTACGGGACTGTTAAATGCGGTCGTTGTATTAAAATAGGCATGGAGTGCAAGAAGCATAAACCAAACGCCAACCAAGGTTGCAAAAACGGAAAATGACGGACGATACGCTGTTGCCGCGGAAACCTTGAAAAAATAGATTGCCGCGGGGATGGTACAGACCAGAAGCAGCAGCGTGAATACCGCGCTTGCCATGGTTACCGAAGCGGTTGCGGGACGACCGAACAACGGCCCAAGGATTGCCCAATCGGAGATCATGGCATCATATACAGAGAGCAGAAAATAGGCAACGAGCATAAATGCACAAAGCATGGATGTAAAGACCGTCAGCTGCGAAACATTTTGACTGTTTCTGATGTTGCTTTTGTGCTTGAGTGCTGTGAAAAAACCGCTGATGATCAAGAGTATCCCTATAAGGGACAGGACAATATGGAACACGGTCATGGCGGTACTATTGTGCGTATACATCTCGATTCCTGTTTCCAACATCTTTTGAGAGAGCACGATGCGAATGATCGAAAGAAGGATCGCGCTGAAAACAGAGACTGATGTAAACATCAAAATGGTTTTCTTGAATTTTGTATACATGAAGTTTGACAGTCCTTTCGAGGAATCAGATTTTGGTCAGATTTTGGATGGCAGGACGGTAGATGCCCAATTTGCGATCTGCATCTTTGGCTGTAGTGGCAGACACAAGAAAATAGATCTTGATTTTCGGTTCGGTTCCTGACGGACGTATAACGATCGTGTCATTCTCTTGTGTAACAAAGGAAAGAACATCGGCGGTGTCCATGCCGGTATTCTCGGTGGTGCCGGAATCAAAACAGGTGACTCTTTGTGAGAGGTAATCGAGCATTTTGACGATACGGATATTACCGAAGGCGCGCGGCGGATCGTTTCGCAGGGACTGCATCAAGCGGCGCATGTTTTCAAGACCGGTAAGACCTTCCATATAGAGATTCTCGACACCGTCACGGTAATGACCGTACCGCTGATACACATCATCCATGGCGTCGATCAACGTCATTTTTTTTGCGTGATAGTACGCGGCCATTTCGACGATCAGCATGGTTGCAACAACGGCATCCTTATCCTTGGCGTAATCACCGCGAAGATACCCATAGCTTTCTTCGAATGCGAATAAAAAGCCATCGTTTCCATGCTGCTTTTGTTCGATGATCTTTTCACCGATATATTTGAACCCAGTGAAGGTCTGAAGCATGGTGACACCGTTTTCCCGGCAGACCTTGGTTGCCATCTCTGTTGAGACGATGCTTTTGATCGCATAGGCGTTTTCTGGAAGCTGTCCCTTTTGCTTCAGTGCTGTGATGATATAATCCAGCAGAAGAACACCCATTTGATTTCCTGTGAGACAATGGAACATGCCGTCCTTGCCCTTCGCCATGATACCGACACGGTCAGCATCGGGATCGGTCGCGATGATCAGATCAGAGCCGACAGATTTTGCTTTTTCAATGCCGAGTGCAAAGACCTCGGGATATTCGGGATTCGGAAAGGAAACGGTAGGGAAGGATCCGTCGATGACCATTTGCTCATCCACGGTAAAAAGATGCTTGACGCCGATGCGACGAAGAACCTCTGGGACTAGTCTGTATCCTGTTCCATGCAGCGGTGTATAAACGACGGAAAGCGCATCTGCAGCTTCTGCAACGGCTTGAGGATTGACAGCCTGCTTCTGTACACACTGCAAATACGATTCATCGAGCTCTGCACCGATATATTCCAAAAGTCCTGTGGCAAGTGCATCCTTGAGCGGGATACGGTGAACATCACGGAAGATATCATTCGCTGCGATGGCTGCGGATACGATATCTGCCTGCTCAGGGGAAATTTGTGCGCCGTCCTCCCAATAGGCCTTGTAGCCGTTGTATTGTTTGGGATTATGGGATGCTGTGATGTTGATGCCCGCAATACAGTTGAGCGCGCCGATGGCGTATGACAAGAGGGGGGTGGGACGGAGTGCATCGAAAAGGTACACCTTGATCCCATTTGCTGTGAGGACCTCGGCAGAGATCTCCGCAAAAAGCTTGGAATTCAGACGGCTATCATAGGCAATAACAACACCGCGCGCCTTGCATGCTTCTCCCCTTTGAGAGATCAGTGCCGCCATTCCTTGTGTTGCGTGCGCAACGGTGTAAGCATTCATCGCATTTGTGCCTGCATTCATTGTCCCGCGAAGACCGGCGGTGCCGAATGTGAGGTATGAGATGAAACGCTGCTTGATCGCTTCATTATCGTCGCAGATCGAGCGGAGCTCTGCTTTGGTTGATTCGTCCACAGTGGGCTCACAGAGCCAACGCTCGTAGGCGGCAAGATAATTGTTTTCTGACATAGTATTCCTTCCTTTGCGTTCCTTTTGATCGATCGTGTACGGTGACAACGGATGATCAGCGATTCTCCAATGCTTGTGTAAGTGCGGTTGCGAGCTGATCGGGACAGGAGGTGCTCTTGGGACCGCATTTGATACCCTTCAGTCTGCTGATCGCTTCCTTGACAGGCATGCCTGCGACAAGTGCTGCGACACCCTGCGTGTTTCCGGAGCAGCCACCAAGGAAGGTAACCTCCTTTATCCGTTCGTCTTCGAGAACGATGCGGATGCTGCGTGCACATGTGCCGCGTGTGGTATAGTCGATAATTCTTTCCATGATAGTATCTCCTTGTTTTATGATATGTAATTGACAATGTATTTATTATATCACAGTTTTTCCAAAATGTACAGTGAGCAGAGAAAAACTCTGCGGATTTTTGAAAAAATGAGCGCGATGACGACGGTTTTTGTCATGATTGGTCTTCCGTGTGCGGAGAACAACCGCTGATGAACGCTGTGGATCACAGTAAACATTTATCATGAGAACGTATTCGCCGCGAAATGTGAAGCGGAATTTTTGAATTTCTCTTCATTTTATTATATATTATAACAGATACGGCGAAATTTGTCAAATTTTCGGAGCGGGATCCTCCGAAGTCGTCGTTGTGCATAATATACAAAATTTCAATGAGAATATTGTTGAAATTTTTCATATAAAAATCGCGGTTTTTTTGAAAAAAATCGGAAAAGTACTTGCAAAAATACAGAAAATGGTGTATAATATCTATGCTTGATGTGCGATGAAGCGGGAGGTGGCTGAAAGGCATCGGTTTCGATGCTTGTTCAGGGAATTTCCGCAGAGTATGTCCGATATTTAACCGGGCGACAGCAACAGCTGAACATAAGGTGAGCCTCAAGAAGCTTTTTTATTGCGTTGGGTGAAACACCCGGCACGGTATAAAGGCGTGCGATGGCAGACCGAAGGGAACGCATTCCACAGCGAGATCGTTTCCCTGTATTTGTTTACCGGATTTTTTGAGAGGGCCGGCTCCGTCTCGAAAAAACCGTTTTTCAAGGAGGGGCGAGAAACACCCGGAATCGTGTTCAGTAAAAATCAAACGCGGTGAGGAATAATTACGCAGGCAAGCAGCGTACCGCCGCGGTGCCGTCGTTTAAAACACACTATTTTAAAAGGAGGCAAACACAGTGGCAGCAAGCGAAAAGATCAGAATCAGACTGAAGTCCTACGATCACACCCTGGTTGACCAGGCAGCAGAAAAGATCGTGGAATGCGCAAAGAGAAACGGCGCAGCCGTTTCCGGCCCGATCCCGTTACCTACGGAAAAGGAGATCATTACGATTCTCCGTGCTGTTCATAAGTATAAGGACAGCCGCGAGCAGTTTGAGCTGAGAACCCACAAGAGACTGATTGATGTAATCAAGCCGTCTAAGAAGGCGATTGAAGCAATCACGACTCTCGAGCTCCCCGCAGGAGTTGAAATCGAAGTTAAGCTGTAATCCGATCGGCTTAACGGAGAAACGTTGGTCATGTTGGCACAACCAAAACAAAATGTGTCAACCAATAACACAACAGGAGGAAAACAAAAATGAAAAAAGGCATTATCGGTAAGAAGCTGGGCATGACACAGATCTTTGATGAGAACGGAAACGTCATCCCGGTAACCCTGATCGAAGCAGGTCCCTGCGTTGTAGTACAGAAGAAGACCGTTGAAAACGACGGATACGATGCAGTCCAGCTCGGTTTCGAGGACGCAAAGGCAAAGCACCTCACAAAGGCAGAAATGGGTCACTTCGCAAAGGCGAACGTTCCCTACAAGAAGCACCTCAAGGAATTTCGTCTTGAGAACTGCGGCGAAATGAACGTCGGAGACGTTATCGGCGCTGCTGCATTCGAGGCAGGCGAAAGAATTGATGTAACAGGCATTACAAAGGGCCGCGGTTACACCGGTGCGGTTAAGAGATGGGGACACCACATTCTGAGAATGACGCACGGTACAGGTCCTGTACACCGTCAGGTAGGTTCCATGGGTGCGAATTCCAGCCCGTCCAGAGTATTTAAGAATAAGAAGATGGCAGGTCAGTACGGTAACGAGCAGGTGACCGTTCTGAATCTTGATGTTGTTCGTGTGGATGCAGAAAACAACCTGATCGCAGTCAAGGGCGCAGTTCCCGGTGCGAAGAACGGTATCGTATTCATCCGTGACACCGTCAAAGCATAAGCGGAAGGAGGAAATTTACAATGGCTAACATGAAAGTTGTAGATATGGCCGGCAAGGAAGTCGGTTCCATCGAACTGAACGACGCTGTGTTTGCTGCAGAGGTTAACGAAGCGGTTCTGCACGCAGCGGTCAGAGCATTCCTTCTGAACCAGAGACAGGGTACACAGTCCACTCTGACAAGAGCGGAAGTTTCCGGCGGCGGTATCAAGCCGTGGAAGCAGAAGGGTACAGGCCGTGCAAGACAGGGTTCTACCCGTGCACCGCAGTGGACACACGGTGGTATTGCACTTGGCCCGAAGCCGAGAGTATACCGTGTAGACCTTAACAAGAAGACAAAGCGTGTTGCAATGCAGTCTGCGCTGTCCTCTAAGGTTGCAGGCGGCGAGATGGTCGTCATCGATGCTATCGTTGCCAACGAATACAAGACGAAGGTTATGGCTGACATGCTGAAGGCTGTAGGCTTCCAGAAGAAGGCACTTGTTGTTCTCGATGAGAAGAACGATTGTGTATACAAGAGCTTGTCCAATATCGCAGGCGTCAAGATTGCTTATGTCAACACGCTGAATGTTTATGATATTCTCAACTGCAATCTCTTTGTAGTCGCTAAGGGTGCCGCGGAAAAGATGCAGGAGGTATACGCATAATGAAAGCAATTCAGGACATTATCGTAAGACCCATTATCACTGAGAACTCCATGATGATGATCGAGGAAAAGAAGTACGTCTTCGAGGTAGCAAAGGATGCTACCAAGCCTGAGATCGCAAAGGCAGTGGAAGAAATGTTCAAGGTAGATGTCAAGTGTGTAAACACGATCAACATGAAGAAGAAGCCGAAGAGATTGGGTTATAACCGCGGTTATACCAAGGCTTGGAAGAAAGCAATCGTTACATTGAAGGCTGACTCCAAGACCATCGAATTCTTCGACGGTATGATGTAATTCGGAGGGAGTGAATAGAATGCCTACAATTAAGTATAAGCCCACTACTCCGGCGAGAAGAAACATGTCGGTTCCGAGCTTTGAGGAAATCACGAAGTTCACCCCCGAGAAGTCTCTCGTTCAGATCAAGAAGAAGCACGCCGGACGTAATAACTACGGTAAGATCACCGTTCGTCACCATGGCGGCGGTAACAAGCAGAAGTACAGAATTATCGACTTCAAGCGTCAGACTCTCGATGTTCCCGCAAAGGTCATCGGTATTGAGTATGACCCCAACAGAACCGCTTATATCGCACTCATCCAGTATGAGGATGGCACAAAGAAGTATATCATCGCTCCGCAGGGTCTGACCGCAGGCGATACCGTGTACTCTGGTGCAGAAGCAGATATCAAGCCCGGTAACACATTGCCGATCGAAAATATTCCTGTCGGTACATTCATTTATAACATTGAACTGTATCCCGGCAAGGGTGCACAGCTCGTTCGTTCCGCAGGCTGCACAGCACAGCTGATGGCTAAGGAAAACGGCATGGCACAGATCAGACTTCCCTCCGGTGAAGTTCGTATCGTCCGTCTCAACTGCAAGGCAACCATCGGTACCGTTTCCAATGTAGACCATGCAAACGTTATCGTCGGTAAGGCAGGTAAGACAAGACATAAGGGCCTTCGTCCTCATGTTCGCGGTTCTGTTATGAACCCCTGCGATCACCCGCACGGTGGTGGTGAAGGACGTTCTCCGATCGGTCGTCCCACACCGGTTACTCCTTGGGGTAAGCCCACCATTGGTTATAAGACCAGAAGCAGGAAGGCAAGAACCGAAAAGTTCATTGTCAAACACAGAAACGGTAAATAAGATAGGAGGCAACGT
>JAFQMO010000122.1 GCA_017414385.1 Clostridia bacterium | reverse complement strand
TCCTCACGGATCGGTACAAAGAGCGGACGCTCTCTTCCCTCCTCATCCGGGTGCTCCGGCGAATGGATGGACAGATACATCTGTCCCACGGCATCCGTAAACAGCATACCGTGTCCGCCGTCAAGGGTGTTTGTCAAATCCTTTGAGTACGGCATATAGGGCAGCTGCTCCCACCTGCCGTCGACCCTTCCGTTCTCCGAGCGCGCGATACCGACGCTGTAACCCGCCGCATCGTCATTGGACCAAAGCATCAGAAGGGAACCGTCCTCGCAGCGGTACAAAAAGCAGCCGTCCGTGATATTGTCATGAGACCATGCGGGATCGTCCGCACGGAACAGCTCGATCGGATCGCTTACAAAATGCGTCAGATCCGCCGAAAGCCTTGCCGCCGCCATACGTCCGACACCGTCCTCGGTTGCCGTCCATTCATCCACATATACCATCCACGGCTGACCGTCCGCATCGACATACAGAGTCCCGTCGATGGAATCCCTGTCATGGGGCGTGATATGGCCGTCCGAGATCTCGACAAACGGTCCCTCGGGAGACTCCGCACGCATGACGGTACAGCCTCTGTGCCGATTCTTTTCAGAGTAATACGTTGTAAACATATAGTAAGCGCCTTCATAAACGTGGACCTCCGGCGCCCAGTGGTCGTCCGTTGCATCCTCCGGCACCTCTGCCACAACGCCGAGCGGCTCCCAGGGACCGTGCAGATCGCCCGTGCTGCAGCGAAAGCCGAGCCAGCCCGTGCCGTATGCATAATAGGTACCGTCCGCATTCACGATAAACGGATCGCGCAGTGCCTCGATATCGGTTCGGATAAACACATCGTCGGGGGTACAGCGGCCGCAGAGAAAGATCCCCTCGCTGACTGCCGCACATGTCTCATCCACACATTCCGAAAGGAACCGGTCGATCACCGCCATACGCGCAAGACCGCCTCTGTAAAGGAGCCAAACCGTCACGCCGTCCGCACCGGCCTCAGCAGCTGCCGCATATTCTCCCTCGGCAAGCGGCATCGGCAGCACGGCATCCGTGCCCTCATCCGCACAGCATACAAGGATCCGGGCAGCACCGTCCGACGTGCAGGTGTCACAGCAGGTGACCTGCGCACCGAGGCGCCCCGACAGCTCCTCTGCGAGCCGCAGAATATCGCCACAAACAGCATACGGCGTTTTTTCCCGATCCAGCACAAGACGGATCGGCGTTCCCTCCGCACGCCTTGCCAAAACAATCTTCTCTGCACACGCAGACCGTTCCACGGTTTTGTTTTCCATCCGATTTTCCCCTCATTCCCGATTGATATACATAGGATCCGCAACGGAAAAGATGCGCGCTTTCCCGTCTGTTTTCATACAAAAAGCAATTTCCGATCCGTAGATCCGGATAATGAATTATACCACAGAACCCCTGCAATATCAATACCCCGCGCCGTTTTTTTCCTCAATTTTTCACAAAAAAAGAAACGGCTGTGTACCGCGTAAATCACAGTACACAGCCATACACCGGAAAATCAATCCGTGAACATATCGTAGAAGCCCTGTGCAATCTTTGCATTGATCAGACGCTCTGCGGTCTTCCACTTGGAGGCAAGCGGTGTTTTGGGATCTTTCAAAAGGTCGCGGAACATCCAGCAGATTCTTGCCAGATGCGAGTCGCCGTACTGGAAGGTAAACTCAAAGTTTCTGCCTTTCATGATGATGTCGATCATCTTTGCAGTTTCGGGCTCCTTGGAGTATCTTCCCTTCAGTGCTGCATCGTAGTAGATGGGAGCAACGGTCTTCCATGTTTCCGCAGAAAGAACCTCGAAGATATCACCGACGAATTCCAGACCCTCTTCGTCAAGGGTATGAGGAAGCGTCGCCATCTCACCGTCACCGCCGTTGATGTAATAATCGGTCTGTGCTGCATCCCACTTCGGATAAGGAAGAACAGAGTAAACATCCTCCATATTCTTCAGCGTATCAAAGCAAGACTGGAAGTAAAGCGGTGCGAAAACAGTATGTCCGTTTACAAAGAAATCTGCTGTAGATTCATCCTCACAAATATAGACACCGTTCGTTTCCTGCCATTCACGCAGCTTTGTGAGCGCAGACTCTACCTTTTCGGTTGCAAACTGGAATACCAGAGTACCGTCCTCTGCTCTTGTTGTGAGCTTATGGTCAAAGCCGATCAGCCATGCATCGGCATCGGTGGAGATTCTGTATGCAAAGCCGTAAAGGTCCTCCTCATCCTGTTCATTGTTCAGATTGAGGTCCTCATAGACGTCCTTTGTAATGGAGATCATCTTATCGATGGTCCATTCTCCGTCGTGAACGGTCTGATACATCTGTGCAGAGGTGATACCGTAGTTTTCGAGGAGTCTGGTATTGAAGAACATACCGAAGGACAGCGTAATGGTGGAAAGCGAATACTCACCCCATACACCGTACAACGTACCGAGAAGCTCGGATTCTTCGTTTGCAAGACTGTTATACCAAGGGTTCTCAAGGTTGATGATATTGACATCGTTCCAGTCATAGATGATGTCCTGTGTTACAAGATCACACATTCTGAATGCATCGGTCATATGAAGATCGACTGCATCCTGGTCCGTCAAAACAGCATCCTCGACATCTGCCGCCGCAAGCTCAATGACGATATTGAAGCGTTCCATAATCTTCTGGTTTCTCTTCCAAATCGCATCGGCGCAGGGATCACCCGTTTCCGCTTCGACGTAATAATGAGGTTCATTCTCCTCCATCTCGTAAGTAATACGGAACGGTCTCTGATTGTAGTCAACGGTCTCAACGCCATCGTCTACAAGCTGTCTCTTCTGTGTCTCTGTCAGCTGTACAGTTTCCGTTGCTGTATCGTCGGCAGATGTTACCGTACCATCCTCCGTTCCCTGTGTCTCTTTGCCGCCATCACCGCTGCCGCCGCACGCAATCAAGGTCGAACCAAGTGTGAGAAGCGCCAAAAGCCAGGCTGCAGTTCTCCTGAAGTTTTTCACGATAAGTAGCCTCCCAATCTAAAAATTTTCCCGCCGTAAACGGAAATTGATTCGATATTGCTTGTTTTTCAAGTCTATTATATCGTGCATAAAAAAGTTTGTCAAGAAAATTTTCAAGAAGAAGAAGAAAAAAACTAAAAAAGCGGTAATTTCAAAAAATTTTGTTTTTCGGAAGCCTTACCGGGCGGGGACGGCAGACACCCCCCATCCGTTCCTGCCATGTGCGTTTTACGGTCAAAAAAACACCGCCGCAGCGTTTCGTCTGCGGCGGCACACAGTGATGTAGCTTCATCGGATCAATAAAGGTCAGGACAGCGGCGGCAAAATCCCGTAGATCTGCGCATAGACCGCACCGAGATCCAGGCCTATGCCCTCTCTGACATCGACATCACGCCCTTCATATGCAGCAATGCTTGCACGCACAAGTCCCCCGTCACCGACACCAAAGCCAATGGGATAACTGCGCCAGAGGATCCTGCTTCCGTACACATATTCCACGATCAGCTGCGATTCTGTATAGCCGACGGCTCCGGGAACAACGCCAAGGATCCGCCGTGTACAGAAGGGCAGCTCGGCAACGGTTGTCGGTATTTCGATATAGAAGTCATTTTCCATGTCATAAAAGTACGCATGCGTACCCGCCGTCGATCCCTCCGATGCGGCACAGATGACGATCCCGACCGTTTTTTTCTGCAGCACCCCATCCACGGCGGCAGGACATTCTGCGACAGTCCGAGAAAGAACGTGCTGACCCTTTGGGATCTCGGAAAGATGCGCCTCGTTTCTGACGGATTCCTCGGGACACGGGGGGATCGATGCCGGATCAAAGGTCTGTCGGCTGATGACAAACGGTACGTCCCAAAGCGGCTGCGTTATGCTTCTCAAAAGGGCGGAATCACCAAGAAGATCGGTCCTGCGATCCGTTGCAACGGATGCTGACAGTACAAGGCGATCCCCTTCTTCTGTCCATTGAATCAACAGCGGAAGCTCTTTTTCAAAAATCTCAGTGCCGTCAAGAAATCTCACATACACCGCATATTCGCCAACACCGTCGTTCTCCTTTTTATAAACAGAAAGGATTCTGTACGCATCGTGGGAAATATCGGAAAAATCCGGACACACGGGTACATACCGATCATCCCACAAATTCCGCAGATACAAGCGGTTCTCCCCCGCATCCGATCTGCAGTGAACAAATTCCAGAGGATAGTCCGCTCCGTCATAATAGCGGTCAAGCACCGCTTCCGCATCGGGGAGTGCGGGTGCTGCGGGATCTGCGCACGATGCAGCCCGCTCTCCGAGCACGGTATCCTGCATCCGATGGTACGTCTCCCACATCTGCGAGAGCATCGGCGCATCCACGCTGACAGAGTCTGCGGCGATCCATCCCACCGCTGTGATCTCTCCCGTCACCTCGTCATATTCCACCGACGGACCGCGGTATTTCCGCCATTCTGTTTTGCCTTCATACAAAAGCTCTGCATAGGTTTCGTATTCTCCGCCGTTTTCCGTCACGCAGAGAACGCTTGCCCCGATATATCCCGGAACGGTTGCATCGGGTATGATCTTCGGATCCACACGGAAATACCGCTCGGATACGGGATCAAAGCAATAGAATTCATCGGTCTTCCCAAGCGAACGGTACGAGCGCTCGGTGTATACAAATTCAAGTCCTCCGTCTGCCAAAGCAAAACGGTGCAATTCTTTTTCACCGGCGGGCAATTCCGAGAGGGACTCCCCCCATCGGATCTCCGCATCCGGCGTCGGGAGTACCGATTCCGCTTCTGTTTCCGATACGGATACAGAATCCGTTACCGTACCGCTGTCCGTATCATCGGATACCGACGGTCCTCCCATGCTGCAGGAGGAAAGAAGCCCTGCGCAGAGAAGCAGCGCAATTATGTTACCGATCTTGAAAGTCATGGCCACCCTTCCTCCTTTTTCTTTGCATCACGGGGATGCGTGATCCTTCACGTATTCGGGAGGCGTATTTTCCGCATACCACTCCAATGCCCACGCACTTGTTTGGTATACAGACTCGAACTCATCCTCATCCGTCACGTGCCGCCGATACAGGGAACTGTAGGCATAGGCGTTCGTCCCATTGTCGCATGCAACCGGATAGTGTTCGTATGCATACAGGGATACTGCCCCGTCTTTTGTAAACTCGACATAAAACCCGCTTCCTCCGCTGGTGCCCGTTGAGCCGACAGCAGGAAGAATATGATAGGTATCATATTCCAGATCATCGGGGATCGGGATATACAGCGGACTGTACAGCTCCTTTTCATAAAACGGCCGCAGATATGCCCGTTCCTTACCGCCGGAATCCCGTGTCAGTGTCATCCTCCAAGCAGAACATCCGATACCCGCACTATTTTCCATATAGACCGTTTCATCGTCAGGAAGTCCTTCGATCACATCATAAAATACAATCTTACTATATCCATTCTCATCCAAAAACACGGAGTCCGGCTGGAAGAGCTCTGTCGAATGTTCGAAATCTGCACTCGTCATATGAGGCAGCTTGAAGACATCCTCCGAATAATAGACTGTAAAATAGTCGATTTCCGTTTCCGCTTCCGTCTCTGTTTCCGTCTCTGTCTCTGTCTCTGTTTCTGTCTCTGTTTCTGTCTCTGTTTCTGTTTCTGTTTCTGTCTCCGTTTCTGTCTCCGTTTCTGTTTCCGTTTCTGTTTCCGATACCGCTTCGGTTCCCGATACGGATACAGAATCCGTTACCGTACCGCTGTCCGTATCATCGGATACCGACGGTCCTCCCACACCGCAGGAGGCAAGAAGCCCTGCGCAGAGAAGAAGCGCTGTCAAGGTCTTTGTCTTAAGTAACATTGTCATATCCTCCTTTGT
>JAFQMO010000121.1 GCA_017414385.1 Clostridia bacterium | reverse complement strand
GGCTTCGGCGGAATAAACGCATTCAATACGGTTTATGATGCCTGCATCTCGGAAGACTCTCGCTGTTACGGATTTTACTTTGAGAATTCGTTTGAATCCGGTGCGGTACAGTGCAAAAGCAGCGGTGAAGGAAAAGCCTGCTTTGTCGTGGCACAAGATATTCCCGCCGACAGTATTCCCAAAGGAATGATGGGAATTTCCTTTTTGCAATGCGAAGGTGCTTGTTCGCCCGCGGGGATCTTAACCATCGGAGAAGAGGTAAAGCCTGCAGCAGAGGGATGCACCTTCCGCAGGATCAGCGGAAAGTAAGTCAGTATCCCGACAAGGATCCCACTGTCCCTCTTTTTCACTATTCCCTCTTACATTTCACGTCTGCAAGCCGTAAGGCTTGTAAATGCGATGCTTCCCATATAAGCCTCTCGCGCCCTGCTTCCACAGGTATATGCTTCCCTCAGATCTCATGTTTCCCCCAAAAAGGACTTCAATATGAAAAACACATTTTCCAAAAGGATACTCTGTATTGTCGGACCGACGGCCAGCGGAAAGACTGCATTGGCGGTAGCTGCTGCCAAAGCGCTGAACGGCGAGGTCATCTCCTGCGATTCCATGCAGATATACCGGCATCTTTCTATCGGCACCGCAAAGCCGACGCTCCGGGAACAGGACGGAGTTCCTCACCATCTCATCGATTTTGCCGATCCGAGAGAACCATTCTCCTGCGCAGATTACGTCACGATGGCGACAGACTGTGCAAATGACATTCTTTTGCGCGGAAAGCTCCCCATTTTTTGCGGCGGTACGGGACTTTATCTTGACAATACCGTGCTCGGTACTGCCTTCTCCTCTGCCGATAACAGCACCTCCGACGGAGCTGTCCTTGCCGAGCTGCAGAAGGAATTTGAAAGAGACGGCATCGACGGCATCTATACGCGCCTTGCCTCAGTTGATCCGCAGGCGGCCGAATCCATTCACAAAAACAATACCAAGCGTGTGCTTCGCGCGCTTGAGATCTATCTTGTCACAGGCAAAACCAAAACCGAATGGGATGCGCGATCACACGACCGTCCGATGGCATTTGACGCTTGTTACATCGGTCTTGACTTCAAGGATCGCTCGATCCTGCACGAGCGAATCAATCTGCGTGTCACACGTATGCTTGAGGAGGGACTTCTCGATGAGGTGTCCGCGCTTTACCGGGACGGCTTTCTGCCAAAGGGATCTACCGCCGCACAGGCCATCGGTTATAAGGAGTTTCTCGGTTGTATCCACGGGGAAATGTCTGTATCCGAAGCTGCTGACCGTGTCCGTGCCGCAACAAGACAGTATGCAAAAAGACAGCTTACATGGTTTCGTCGAAACCGGGATATTCATTGGTTGTACCCTGACACCGTCCCTTTTGGGGAAAATGTTACAGATGTTCTTCTCAAGCAAGTGATCGAGTTATTCCAAAATACAAGGTAAGGAACTATTTATGGATATAAAATATCTGATAGGCGTACTGAAATACGTTTTATCCACACTGTTCTCCATCGGTATCGCTGTTTTTCTGATGTATCACATCATCAACAGCATTTCAACCGAAATAGAAACCTCATCTATCGTCTTTACGACACAGGAGGAGGTCACCGCATACGATGCTTATATTTTCCGAAGCGAATCACTTCTGTATACCGATCCGTCTGTTGACGGCAACATGAATTTCCTCTGTGAGGACGGCACCCGTGTTTCAGCAAACGACGAGGTCTGTCAGGTATACGCAGGCAACACCTCCGAGGAGGAGGGCCGTGCCATTCAGGATATTGAGCGTAAGCTGAACCTTTTGAAAAACAGCAATTTGGATGAAAGCATCAATTATTCGGATACACAGCTCATCGATACTTCCATTTACAATGCCTACTACACACTCTTGACACGAATGGCAGAGGGAAGCTCCGGCTATGCAATGGCAAAATCCGACGAACTGATCGCCGCAATGAATCAGCGGCAAATCGTTACAAAGCATGTCGAAAACTATGATGCGGAGATCGAGGCGCTCGAAAAGCAGCGTACAGCCCTCGTCACAAGCTCCGGAACGATCGCTCAAACCGTTTATTCCGGCAAATCCGGTTTTTATTATTCCGACATTGACGGCTTTGAGAATATCTTTGACAGTAAAAAAATCGCCAATATGACACTCGACCAGTTTGACAAGCTCGTTTCCTCCGATGCGGATATGTCCCTGCAGAAAAATGCAGCAGGCGGTGTCAACTGCGGTAAGATCGTTACCGACTATAACTGGTATATCGGCTGCAGAATCACAAATGAGGATTCCCGTGCGTTTACGGAGGGCTATACCTATACTGTTATTTTCCCATACAACTCCGATATCCGTATCACGATGGTCCTCGACCGTATCATCCTGCAGGCGGATGATAACCGTGTCGTTCTTGTTTTCAGAACCAATACCATCCCCGAGCATTTCAATTTTCTGCGTCGACAGACCGTACAGATCGTTACAAGCACCTATGAGGGATACAAGGTTCCCATCGAGTCTGTCCGTATCTTAGACGGTATTCAGGGTGTTTATATTCTCGAGGGTTATGTTGTTCAGTTCCGTCGGATCGAGCCGATCCGCGAAATCAATGGCTTTTTTATCTGTCGTGAAAATGACGGTTCCACAGAGGATGCGGACATGCTGGCATTATATGACCGCATTATCACAAAGGGAAAAAATCTATACGTAGGAAAGATCATATCATGATAAACACAACCGCACAGCAAAGCAAAAACGAGATCGTACAGCGTATCTCCGATATCCGAAAAAGAATCAACGATGCACAAACAGACTCTCCACACGGACAGGCGGTTACGCTGATGGCCGTTACAAAGACAGTCGATGCTGACCGCATCAATGCCGCGATCGAGCAAGGCGGGATCCGCTGCATCGGCGAAAACCGTGTACAGGAGCTCTGTGAAAAGTATCCGTATTTGCATTTGGACGGAGTTTCGGTGCATCTTATCGGAACACTGCAGTCAAACAAGGTCAAATACATCATCGATAAGGTTGACATGATCCACTCGCTGGATTCGCTCACACTTGCAAAAGAGATTGAAAAGCAAGCGGCAAAGCATAACCGTATGATGGACTGCCTGATTGAGATCAACATCGGAGAAGAGCTCTCAAAAGGAGGGATCGCTCCGACAGAAGATGCGTTATTCTCCTTTTATGACGAGGCCGCCGCTTTTCCTCACATCCGTATTCGCGGTGTCATGACCATCGCTCCGAACAGCGGCGACAACGAGCAGTATCACCGCCATTTCTCGAAAACAAAAGATCTGTTTGACCGTCTTTGCAGGGAAAAGCTTCCCGCAGACCGCGATTGGGAGCCCGTCCTTTCCATGGGTATGAGCGGCTCCTTTGAGGAGGCTATCCGCTGCGGCAGTCATATTGTCCGTGTCGGCTCCGGCATTTTCGGCGCACGCAAATAAACGGGAGTTTCCTCGAACGCCGGTGAAAAATGTAAACAATTTGTTAAAAGCGCGTTTTTCGGCAAAATAAGGGTGTAAATTTCCAAATGATTGTGGTATAATAAATTGATATTAAAAATTGCGGCTTGATTCTGCTCCGTTTTTTCTGTTTTTTGATAAAAACGCAGCAGAAGGTAAGCGGGCAGATGTGTTATCTGCAAATTTATTAAACAGAATTTATAAAAGAATACGAATGTATAATGTGGAGGTACAACATGGGACTTTTTGACAAGATCAAGGGTATGGTAGGTTCTGACGATCTCGATTACAACGAGTATGACGGTGATCTGTTCGGTGACGATATTCCCGGCCAGGATCCGATCGCCGGACCGTCCGGAAATGCCGGTGCAGCTTACGATGCTCCCTACGACAACGGATATGCTGCATACGAGCAGCCGCAGCAGCAGCCGCAGAGCTCCAGAGCTCCTTCCGGTGCCTTGGAACTGAAGGTCGTAAAACCCACGCACTTCGAGGAAGTAAATCGCATCGCAGATCATCTTCTGAACCGCAGAACCGTTGTTCTCAATCTTGAAAATACCAATAAGGAAACCGCACGCCGTCTGATCGATTTCCTGTCAGGTGTTGCATATTCCATCGACGGTCAGCTCAAGCGCGTCGCAAACAATACCTTTGTCATCACTCCCCATAATGTCGACGTATCCGGCGAGCAGCTCCATACTCCCGAACCCCAGGCTGCGACCGAATCTACCGTAAGCGAGGGTAATATTTACAACGGCGAGATCTAATACCGTTTGATTTTACATACACTTCATCGTTTACATCCGTCATATATTCCAACACAATTTTTCAAAGGCAGAGGTCGCATTGAATCAAATTACCTACCTCATAGCAAACGTGGCATATTTGTTTGTCGCTGCGCTGCAGCTGCTGATGTTCATCAGGGCGATTCTCTCGTGGATTCCCCTGATGGAGGAAAATGCATTCACGATATTTGTGTATCAGATCACAGAGACAGTCATATATCCCGTAAGATGTATCTTGGATCGGTTTGAATTTATCGCAGCGCTGCCCATTGATATATCCTTCTTTGTCACATTCGTTTTGTTGTCCGTATTGCAGACCGTTTTGCTCTGAAGCACGTGTATGACAAACGCATATAAAAAAACGATCTCCTCTCTTGCCCGTACGGAGGATGAGGAGATCCTTCTCTCTCATGTGACCGATCTTTTGGATCGGTCCGATTACGATACCGTATCAACGGATTTTCTTAACCTGAGCGAGCAGTATCTTGTTCGTTCCCTCTTGACCCGGTGCGGCAGAGTCGAGAATCTTCATTTCACTTTTTACGGCGGTTACCCGTATGCGGAACGCAGAATCCTGTTTCTGTTTCCGGAGTATGTCAGCGACACCGTTGCTGCCGTGTCTCCTGCCGAACAGGGTGCATTTTGCGTGTCGTTATGTGTTGCTGAGGATCGGATCGGCGCGCTTTCCGTGCACGGCTCCGGTTACCGTTCACTGTCGCACAGAGATTACCTCGGTTCCCTGCTTTCGCTCGGTATTGAGCGAAGCGTGGTCGGTGATGTTGCCGTTTCCGACAACACACACGCCGTGATCTTTCTCAAGAGCACCATGTGTGGCTATGTGAGCAGTGTCCTTGAGCGTGTCGGAGCGGACAAGATTCACTTATCGCCACTGACCTGCGAGCAGATGCAAGCGCTCCCTGACAGACGTAAATATGAGATCATCTCCGACACCATTGCCTCTCCGCGCTTGGATGCGATCGTTTCTGTCTGTGCCAATGTCTCTCGTGACAAGGCAAAGCAGCTTGTGACATCCGGCTTGACCGATGTCGATTTCCGCCCTCTCGTCCGTCCTGATGCCGAGATCGTACCCGGTATGTATCTGTCCATTCGGGGATACGGGAGGTTTTATTTTGATGCCATTGACGGCACCTCAAAAAAGGGACGCCTTAGGGTACGCTTGAAAAAAACAGTTTGATTTTTATTTAAGGAGGAGTTTACATGATTCCGCCTCATGAGTTAAAAAACAAAGAATTCACCCGTGTTATGCGCGGTTACAGTATTCCCGAGGTCGATGAGTACATCAGCTTCGTCATGGAAAAGTACACCGAGCTGTATCGCGAGAACGATGCACTCGAAAGGAAACTGCAGTCTGCAATGGATACGCTCGACACTATGCGTGCCGAGGAAGAATCGATCCGTACCGCACTCATCAATGCTCAAAAGGCAGGCAAGCAGATCGTTGCCGATGCGGCAGACCGTGCCGACAAGATCATGCGCTCCACAAAGTCCGACTGTATGCGTGTGCTTGCGGAATTCCGCGACAAGGCAGCAGCAGAGAGGAAAACGCTGCTTGCCATTAAGAGCGCTGTTGCCGATCTGAAGCAGGAGATGTTTGAAAAATACCAGGAGCACATTTCTTATCTTGAGCAGCTTGCGCCGAGCGCTGACACGGATGTCAAGG
>JAFQMO010000120.1 GCA_017414385.1 Clostridia bacterium | reverse complement strand
TTATGTGCAGGTCATTCAAACGAGCGCCAAGCATTACCTTTGCTTGAAGCAATCGAAAATTACGATTCCGTTCGTATCCTTTGCTTCTGATATTTCCGCCACATCATTCATCTCAAAAACAAATCTTCATTTATGGAGAGACAGGGGATCCATGAAGCTGTTTCTCTCTGACGCAGGAGGAATTGGATGCGCTTTGGGACACCGCCCACGCGCGTGTCGAGCAGCAGTATGCGGCGCAGTATCCGGTGGATCCGGCATCCTGAGACCCAAGAAAACAAAACACCCTCGGACAGCAATTGCCGTCCGAGGGCTTTTTCTATCATTGGGTTCTCTGCTGCAAAGACAAGGGGACCGTTATCCTTCCGTATCCGCGGTATCCGCATCAGAGACAGCCTCTGTGTCGGGGGAAACGGTATCCGCCGGCTCCTCCCATGCAAAATAGGTCAGCATCGATTCGGAGACCGAGACCGGCATATAGTAAACAAAGGAATAGCCGTCCACCACATACGGTGTGTACTGCTCGCCGTCGCGCTCAAAGCTTTCGCCGAGCACGATCACAAAGGTATTTGCCTGCTCGACCTTGGTGGAGCTCGATGCGCCTGCGGTATCTGTGACCGTCAGTGTTTCCGTATAGTTGACGGAAACGCGCGTATCCATCGTATCAAGAGCGTACTCTGCAAGGATCTCATCCGTGATCTGATATTCGACAAAGGACGTAGGCTTGAGAAGATCGGTCAGCGTGATAAACGCCTCTGTGACCGTCTCGCCGCTGACATTGCGTGTCTGTCCGTCGACGGTGATATCAACGGAGGTCAGCTTATCCGCCGAAAGCACGGGGAAGGTACCCGTATCTGCCATGGTATAAAGATCGTACGCAAAGTAATCCGTCAGCGTTTCGACAATCAGATAGACCTTGTCGTCTACCCCGACCTCCTTGAAATAATAACCGCCGCCGAACTCGTTATAATTGCCGCGCACATAGGTATGCTCGCTGACGGCGCCGTCATTGTCATAGGTGACAGAGAAGGTCCATTCGGGATCGTCAAAGCCAAAGGCATCGACATCCGCGCCATCCAGCTCCACAACAGACAGCGCTCCCATCTTTGCAAGCGCATTTGCCATCGTCGCAACGATGCTTTGATCGAGGGGCAAAAGGGGCTCATCGACACTGACCCAGCGTCCGCTGCGGACCTCCAGCGCAACCTCCTCCTCGCCGCGCTTCCGATAGCGCATGGCAACGGTGTCCTTATAGTTATATTCCGCGATCATCACGACTGCGTCCTTCTTTGCCTGCTCCTCCGCCTCGCGCCGCGCGCGGGCGTCGTTCATGGAGTCTGCCATCTTATAAACGACAAACACGGCAACGAGCGCACAAAGCATCAAAACCATCGTGAGCATCCGTTTATTCTGTTTCATGAAATATCCTCCGCCTCAAAAGATCAGCGCTTTCTTCTTCTGTTCCAGATGAGGAAGCCGCAAAGCGCACATCCGACAGGAAGCACGATCACAAGGACCGCACCCCAGAAGGTGACTGCCGCCGACGAAACAACGAGCGACTGAACCTGCAGTGCCTTTCCTGCAATAGCGATCGAGGCGGTCTTTTCGCAGAGCGTTGTCAGAACCGACATGAACAGATCGCCGTTATAGGAATAGAAATCCTCCAAAAGGAAGGAAAGGGACGATACCCAGAAAAGCTTACCTGTAGACGCGGGATCGGTCGAGACTGCCGCAACATGGAATGTGCCGGCAATATCCGTCTCCTTCTTTTCAAACGAATCTCTTGTCTCAAGCTCATTTACGGGGATCAGGAATGCCTCGGAGGTGGTGCTCAGGATCGGACTGATCTGGTGCTCGGTGCCTTCCACCGGAAGAATACCGTGTGCAAGCTGCAGAATGGAGGTCACATTTGCAGACTCCATTTTCTGCACAAACGAAGAGCTTGCATTGAGCGCAGGCAGCAGCACAAAGGGATAGGTCATATAGCTGTTTTTGCTGCCCTCGATCATCAGACCGGGCTGAGAGCGCAAGCCGTATGCCTCGGTAAGCGCACAAAGATTGGGCATCTCTGTCGGATTGCAGGTCACATAATCACTGATAAGGATCAGCTTACCGCCGCGATCCATATAAGCGAGGAGAACATCCCGCTCTGTCTCGGAGATATCCTTGACGGGAATATTCATGATGACGGTATTCGCATCGGAGGGGATCTCTGTAACGCTGAGAAGCTCCAGTGTCTCGACCAGGATATTCTCCGCTTTGATGTCGGAAAGAACAACATCGGCAAGATCCGTTTCTCCGTGACCGGTCACCACATACAGTGTCGGCAGTGTATCGCTTGTGACATAGTCAAGCGCCGTGGTCAGCTTGCCCTCTCCGTTGAAATAGCTTGTTCCGGAGGGTACCTGACCCGTCATATAATAATTGTAGTAGTCCTCCTCCGTGTAGCCGACGGTATAGATCTCCTCATAAAGCACGACCGTGGAGCGCTTTGCGCTCTTGACAATGACGGAATTGCTTGTAACATTGGCATCCGCATAAGAGGAGAGGAAACCGGGGTTGGAGGTGGGATCGACATATTCGACCTTGATGCGCGAGGAATACGAGGCATAACGGTCAAGCAGCTCCTTGATGTTGCTGTCCTCCGTACCGCTCTGCGCAACCAGGTACATCACAACGTCGTCCTGCAGACCCTTTGTCAGCTGGATCGACGCATCGGTCAGCGTATACAGCTTCAGACTGCTCGTGTCGATCTTGGTCACCGTTGAGGGAAGCTCTCCCACCATCAGATTCACCACGATCACAAACGCGACGACGATCAGTGTCAGAAACGCGCTGTACGCGCCCATTTTTGTCGTTTTTAAGCTTGTTTTTGTATTTTTTGTATTGCTCATGATTACCGTTACCGCTGCTTCCGCTTCATCGGAAGCATCCTTTCGACTTTTCCAAAGATCGTTTTCGGGACGACAGACTCACGCCCATCTTCTCTTTTCGACAGACTGTACCGTACAGAACACAAACAGAATGATCAGCGACAGATAATATACGATACAAGTCAGGTCAAGCAATCCGTTTGAAAATGCCGAGAAGCGGTCAAAAACGGACAGCCAGTTCAGGACCTTTACAAACAAGCCGTCATAGACGGATGAATCAATGAAATAGATCGCCGCCAAAAGGAAAGCCCCGACTGCCGCTGTGATACCGGCAACCGTTGCGTTTTTGGTCAGACCGTATACGGCAAGCGAGAAGATCACCACAACAACGAAAAAGGCGATCAGGGAAGGCATGACACCCGAGGGGATCAGAGATGCGATGGCACTCATCATATACATGGAAAACACCGCAGCAAAGGTCGTTACCGCCGCGATGACCTGGCTCTCTGTCAGAGAGCTCATAAACATACCGACGGCGATCAGCGTTGCACCCAACAGCATAAAGCCGAAAAGGGAGGCATACGCCGTTCCGAAATGCACCACGCCAAAGATCGAGAGGATCAGCGGATAACAGCACATCACTGCGATCGGAATCAGAAATACCGTTACCATCGCCAAAAACTTCGCGATCACGATCTGTGTCACGCTGACAGGCAGCGAATACAGCAGCTGATCGGTCTTGGAATGACGCTCCTCAGCCACGCTGCGCATAGTCAAAATCGGCACGATCAGAAGAAATACGATCGTGATGTTGCTCAGAACCGTCTCAAAGGAGGGGTATGTGGACATCAAGTTGATGATCGTTGTAAAAATACCTGTGATGATCAGCATGAAGGAGATAAAGATATATCCCGTCATATTGATGAAGTAATTCTTCAGTTCTTTTTTGTAAATTGCAAACATACGCTGCTACACCTCTTTCGTCAGGAGAACATCGGCGTATAATCGCCGTCGTCGCCGTCATCCTCGTCATCCTCGTCCAAAGCCTCATCGCCGCCGTCCTCTTCATCGCCATCCTCGTCATCCGACAGCTGATCGGGCGCAAATGCGTTTTCCTTTTCCAGGTATGCCGCCTCTTCCTGCTCTTCCTTATAATCCTCGTCGTCCTCCGTTGTCAGCTTCAGGAATACATCCTCCAGGCTGATCGCCTCGGTGAACATCTTCAGGATCACACAGTGCTCATCGACAAAGGTACGGAACGCAAGCTCACGAAGGTCCTCATCACGCGCCGTTTCGATGTCGATATCGTAAGTATCAAGCTTCTCCTCGGTATTTTCCTCGTAACGGACGGTCTTTGCCCGGGGCGCCAATGTATTGATCGCCATACGGATACGGTTCAGATCGCCGCGCACCGTCATATGCAGGATATTGGAGCCAACCATGTAGGTTGACAGATTTTCGATCGTATCGGATGCGATCAGTCTGCCGTGCGCAATGATCATTACGTAATTGCAGACCGCGCTGACCTCAGAGAGGATATGGCTGGACAGAATGACAGTATGGTCCTCGGCAAGCCCTCGGATCAGATCGCGGATCTCGATGATCTGAATGGGGTCAAGACCTACGGTCGGCTCGTCAAGAATGATGATCTCGGGTGCGCCGAGCATGGCCTGCGCAATACCGACACGCTGCCGATAGCCCTTGGAAAGATTCTTGATCAACCGGTTCTGAACACCGGTGATCTGCGTTTTTTCCATTGCATAATTGATCTGATACGTACGCTCGCTGTGCGCGATCCCCTTTGCCTGCGCAACAAAGCTCAGGTACTCACGGGGGGTCATCTCCATATAGAGCGGAGGCTGCTCGGGCAGATAGCCGATACACTTCTTTGCCTCAACAGGCTCCTCGAAAATATCGTGTCCGTTGATGACAACGGTACCCGAGGTTGCGGCAAGACAGCCTGTGATAATATTCATCGTTGTGGATTTTCCTGCACCGTTCGGTCCGAGGAAGCCGTAGATCTTTCCCTTTTCAACGGTAAAGCTTACATTATTGACAGCCAGATTGTCTCCGTACCGTTTTGTCAGATTCTTTACTTCAATCAAAACAAATTCTCCTTTCGCGTAAACGGGAATTTCCGTCCCGCGCATCGTTTTTTATATTATAAATCAAGTATGTGACAGATTTGTGACAAATTGCAAATGCAAACTGAAAATTCCGAAAAAAGGACCGTCAATTCTGTCTGTACGGCACTCGTGCCGCAGGAACGAGGACCGACGCGGGATCGGTATGCAGGGTCTGATCGTCAAAAAAGATGTCTGCACCGAATGCCTTCAAGATCTCGCTCTTGGGAATGCCTCCGAGGAAAAATGCTTCATCGATGCGCACGTCCCATGCACGCAATGTACGGATCACGCGCTCATGCGAGGGAGCATTCCGCGCGGTGACAAGCGCCGTCCGTATGGGAGCGGGCTCCGTCGGGAAGCTGTTCTGGATCAGGGAAATGGTCTTGAGCAGCTTTGCAAACGGTCCCTCCGGGAGCGGCTTCCGTGCATTTTCATGCTCATGACGGGCAAACGCCTCCAGTCCGTCTGTCTGATAGATGCGCTCCGCCTCATCGGAAAACAGGACCGCATCACCGTCAAAGGCGATCCGGATCTGCTCGATCTCCTTCTCTGTATCAATGGGAAGATTCGCATTGGAGCAGATGAGTCCCGCCGCGATGTTTGCGTTGATCGCCTCCTGCACGTCCGACTCGTTTGCCGACAAAAACAGATCGGTTCGGAATGCGTTCAGATAGGGAGAGATCGTGGCACCGCTGACCAGCGCCGCACGGCTGATGTTCAGTCCGTAATGCTCAATGGAATTGAAGATGCGAAGGCTGGTATCTGTGCTGTTTTTGGACATGACAATGATCTCTGTCAAATACTGTCCCTCCGCATTCAGGCGATGCAACGCACGGATCAGCGGAAACGCCGTTCCCGGCTTCAATATATCGTTTTCATGTTCGCGCTGATACGCGGAATATGCCTCAAGACCTTCCGTTTCGTAAATACGGTTCTCCTCCTCCAGATCGAAGAGGGCTCTTGAGGAAATCCCCACCACCAGCTTATCGTCAAGGATCAACGGCATAGGATCGTTCCTCCATATTACGGATATAGGGAATCATAAACGGGACAGACGTACAGAGAAATACGCCCCTTCAAAAAAGAGGGACTTTTTTCCATGCATACCGACCTCATAACAGTTTATCACAAACACATAAAAATTGCAAGTGCTGTCCATCATCGTTTACAAAAGAATAACAAATATTTTGTTGAATAAAGTACTCTCCACAGAAAACCGCTCTGTTTTTCTTCACAAAAGACCGATTTTGCAAACCGCAGATCGCCGCTTTGCCGTCCGATACGGCAAAAAGGGAAAAACGCTTGCTTTTTTCCAGAATAGAGGGTATAATGGAGGAACACGATGAAAGGAAAGAAAGGAGTCCGACCGATGGTTCGTTCTGTGATATATTGGCTTTTGGCATCCGCTGTGATGCTCGGTGCCGTGCTGATTTGTGCGTATTCGGTACGGACATCCCCCGATGCGGATGCAATACCGCCCGAGAGCCTCCGCCCCTTCCCCGATGCCGGTATTTCCTATGTCCCGGAGGATCAGATGACGGCAGAGGCGATCGATACGTCCATAACACAGCTCATTGCCGCGGCAAAGGAAGCGCGGATCGAAGCGGCGAAGGAGAAGAAACGGCTTGAGCTGCAGGCGATGCTCCGTGCACGTGCAGAGGAGCGCAGACAGATCCTTGCCGAGCAGGCGGCGATCGCGGCAAAGGAAGCGGCAGCCCCCGGATACAACAAGGAATTCGTTGCGGCGCTGACAGAGGAAGAGCAGGCAGAGGCAGCGTATTTCTATGACCTTGGTTACGTCTATTTCCGGCAGACCTGGTCAACGCTCGACGAGCTGGAATATTCCTATGATAATTTCGGAGAGTACGGCTGCGGTCCTACCTGTGCAGCCGCTGTCATTGCCAATCTTGCAGGCATCCCCGTCACCCCGGACGACCTCAGAAAATATGCCATTGACAACTACTACTGTGCCCCCGGCGGCGGAACCTATTACGGTTTCATGACGATCGTCCCCGCACAGTACGGCATCCGTGTGACGGAGGTCTACCGAGGCGACAAAAAGGCAGTCATCGATGCGCTCAAGGAAGGAAAGCTTGTCCTTGCAACGATGGGACCGGGCGATTTTACGCTCGGCGCACACTATATCCTGCTGCGCGGCATTACCGAAGAGGGGAAGATCTTAGTCGCGGATTCCTATTCCTATGCCAACTCCCTCAAGGAATGGGATTACGATGTCCTGTACAGCCAGCTCAAGCACGGCTACTACATCTATGCGGCACCGGACAGTACACAGGAATCCTCGGATACAGCCAAGACATAACAAAAAGCAAAGCAGATGGTCCTGCCCGCGGTCATCTGCTTTTTTCAGGAAAACAGCACACGCAGGACCTCCGCATGAACAAGGATACCGCAAAAGGTTTTGTGTTTTTTTGTTTTCCCTATTGTATTTTTCCAAAAAATGTGATATACTATTGCTTGGATTAGAAAATGGGGTATCGTCAATCGGTAAGACACAGCACTTTGACTGCTGCATTCGTAGGTTCGAATCCTGCTACCCCAGCCACATAAGAACGAAAGTTATGATACCATTGGTATTGCAACTTTCGT
>JAFQMO010000119.1 GCA_017414385.1 Clostridia bacterium | reverse complement strand
GATGAGAAAACGGTCGTTGTGTTCTATGGTGACCATATGCCCAGCTTTAATATTATGCCTGAAGAGCTGTCTTACGGTGACGAGCAGTCTACAGAGTATGTCATTTGGGCAAATTATTTCATCGGATCGCAAAAACGCGATCTCCAGACCTATCAGCTCGCATCTTATGTGATGGAGCTTTGCCAAATTCATGAAGGCGATATTTTCCGTTTGCATCAGTGGCGTGGTTATGATACGGATCTGGATGAAAGCTTCCAGGAGGAGCTGTCGATTTTTGAGTATGACATGCTCGACGGCGAACATTTCCTGACCGATGGCAAGCAGTTGCAGCCAACACAGATGCGCTTTGATGTGGAGGACATTTTGCTTCATCAAATCCGTGTCGATGAGCAGGGGGCATACCATATCTACGGTGAGAATTTTACGCCATACAGTGCCGTGTTTATCAACGATGAGTATTACGTGACACAGTTTGTTTCGCGGGAAGAGCTGATTGTGGAGAATGTGCAACCTCAAATCGACGATGTATGGTATGTGGCGCAGTTATCCGCAGCGGATGATATGCAGGTTTTGAGCCAAACGGGGCCGATCGTTTGGAAGGAATCGGATCTTCAGGATTCGTAAAAAAATGGAAATAATGCTTGACTTTAACAAGGGAAAGTGCTAAAGTATATTTAGGGTCGAAGAGTATTGAAAGGGCCTGTAAAAAAATTCCAAATCATGTCATCCTGCGCGTAGCGAAGGACCTTAGAAAGTTCCGAAATGCTCTTATTTCTCGGACTTTTTAAAAGATTTTCCTGTCACTGCGTTCCCTCAGAATGGCACGGGAGAGAGTTTTTTTACAGCCCCTTTGGTTTTATATACCCGAAGAAGTATTGAGTAAAGGGGAGATTTTTATGCAAAAGTATTATACACCGGACATTGAAACCGCTTCGCGTGAGACGATCGTAGCGTTGCAAAATGAGCGTTTGTCGGCAACCGTGAAGCGTGTTTATGAAAACGTGCCGTATTACCGCCGTAAGATGGAGGCGGCAAACGTCAGACCAGAGGATATCCGGACGATCGATGATTTACACAAGCTGCCTTTCAGCTATAAGCAGGATCTGAGAGATACATATCCGTATGGACTGTTTGCGGTTCCGATGAAGGATGTTGTCAGACTGCATGCGTCCTCCGGCACGACAGGTAAGCAGATCGTTGTCGGCTATACCAAGCACGACATGGAGATCTGGGACGAATGTGTTGCGCGTGCGTTGACAGCGGCAGGCTGCACAGATGAGGATATCGTCCATGTTTCCTACGGTTATGGTTTGTTTACCGGCGGCTTGGGTGCTGATGGAGGGGCAAGACGCATTGGGGCAACGGCGATTCCTGTTTCTTCGGGCAATACACAGCGTCAGGTTACCATTTTGAAGGACTTTGGTTCTACGATTTTGTGCTGCACGCCTTCTTATGCGTTGCATATCGCGGAAACACTCTATGCATGCGGCTATACCAAGGATGACATCAAACTCAAGGCAGGCATTTTTGGTGCAGAGCCATGGACGAACGAAATGCGCAAACAGATCGAAGAACTGCTCGGATTAAAGGCGTTTGACATCTACGGCCTGACAGAGATCATCGGTCCGGGCGTTGCATTTGAATGTGAAGCGCAGACCGGTATGCACATCAATGAGGATCATTTCATCGTCGAAGTGATCGATCCCGATACCGGAGAGGTATTGCCTGACGGCACACAGGGTGAGATCGTATTTTCTTGTATTACAAAAGAAGCATTTCCGATCCTTCGTTACCGTACGCGTGACATCGGTGTGATCGTGAGAGGAAAGTGCTCTTGCGGTCGAACGCTTTGCAAGATGACAAAGCCGCGCGGCAGAACGGACGATATGCTGATCATCCGCGGTGTCAATGTCTTCCCGTCGCAGATCGAGACTGTTCTGATCGAACAAGGATACAGCGCCAACTATCAGATCATTGTCGACCGTTCCAATAATTTTGACAGCATTGAGGTTCAGGTGGAGATCAGCAGTGAGATCTTCTCCGATACGGTCAAGGGATTGTCCGTCCGTGCCAAGGAGTTGTCCGCTGCACTCAAGAATCTGCTCGGGGTCAATGCAAAGGTTACGCTGATGGAGCCGAACTCCATTCCACGCTCCGAGGGTAAGGCGGTTCGTGTGATCGATAAGCGTAAGCTGTTGGATTAAGGAGGTAAAAACCATGCTCAAACAGTTATCCGTTTTTTTGCAGAATAAGGCAGGCCGAATTGCACAGATCACCCGTGCGTTGTCGGACGCAGGTGTCGATCTGCGCGCTTTGTCTATTGCAGATACGGCAGATTTTGGTATTTTGCGCATGCTTGTCAGCGATATCGAGGGCGCAAAAAGTGCACTTGCCAAGGAGAACTGCATCGTCTGTGTCAATGAGGTTGCCGTAGTTGCGGTTCCTGATGAACCGGGCGGCTTGGCGCGTATTCTTAGCCTGATGGCACAGGAGAATATCGATATTGAGTATATGTATTCCCTCATTGAACGCAGTG
>JAFQMO010000012.1 GCA_017414385.1 Clostridia bacterium | reverse complement strand
TCTGCACGACCCCGATTTTGAGGGCGTTGCGGCAATCCTTGCAAAGGTACAGCCGAAAACAAATGAAGAGCTGCTTACGCTGCTTCGCTCGCAGGACTATCTTCTCGAGGTTGGAGGAAGAGTCGTTCTTCCGCATCTCTATCGCGTTTGACCGAGGTTTCCCTGTCTCTGTCAGCGTATAGGGGATGATTCTCCTGTGTGCGCAAGGGGGGTTTCCATAAATTGAGGGTTTCCTTTTTCGGTGTCAGGGCTTATAATATTAGTATCGATGTTGTGTATACCCAATGGGTATGCTGATAGTGATATGATGATAAGCGGAAGAGATACGGACCGAGGGGGGACGATACATATGGAGATTACGATGCTGAGCGATACGGAGATGCGGGTCTTTCTTACAGAGGATGAGCTTTTGCGTTTTTCGCTTGATTGCAGCTTTATCGACTGTGACGATCACACGGAGGGAGATATTCTTTCACCGAATGAGGATACGCGGCGTGCGCTGCGTGCCATTCTCGATGAGGCTAGGGAACAAACCGGCTTTGATACGGAAAGAGAGCGTGTTCTTATTCGTATTCAAAGAAGGGGGGAGGGCGGCTGTGCGCTGTTCTTCTCAAAACAGACACAGCAGGTACCGGCAGATATATCGCAGCAGGCACCGTCTGCTCTGATAGGGTCATCGGGACGCGTGTGTGTGCTTTATTCCTTTGATGACTGCCTTCCCCAAACATTTATCGAGCTTTGCAGGATCCTGCAGGACCGTGGATTTTCAGGGGAAAGCGCGGCATATGTCCTGTGTACGGAAAACAAAGATACCGCACGCTTTTACCTCGCACTTTGGGAGGAACACTATGGTGCAGGGAGAGAGAGAACGGTACTGCCGATCCCGCGTACCGCGATCCTTGAGGAATTCGGAAAGCGTATCACCGCATCCTCTATGCTTTCCTGTCTTTCCGAGCATGCGCGGTGTATTGCGGCATCCGGTGCGGTTGAGTGGATCGCGGCGCTGCCAACGATCCGGGCATGACGAACGCTTTATCAGAAACGGAAGTGTGACGATGAATGAGCAAAACGCAAAAGAAGAGAGGTGTGCTACTCCCATGGGGGCAGCCGACGATAAAGAAATGAGTCTTGTACAGGCGCGGACTGCATGTGAGTGCTGTCATGACTGCGCACTGGGAAAGACGAGGACCAATCTTGTTTACGGTACGGGAAATGCCAATGCGCGCCTTTTGTTTGTCGGGGAAGCACCCGGGGAGAGGGAGGATGCGACGGGAATTCCCTTTGTCGGTGCGGCGGGACAGCTTCTTGACCGTTACCTTTTTGCTGTGGACATCCCCCGAGAGGATGTTTACATTGCCAATATTCTCAAATGCCGTCCGCCAAAGAACCGTGATCCGCTGGAGGATGAGGTGCAGGCGTGTATGAAGCATCTGCGGACACAGGTACGCATATTGAATCCGTCGATCATCGTGTGTCTTGGACGGATCTCCGCTATGCGCCTGATCAAGCCGGATTTCCGTATCACAAAGGAACACGGCGTGTGGTTTCATCGGGGCAATTTCGATATGTGTGCTGTCTATCATCCGTCCGCACTGCTGCGTGATCCCTCCAAAAAAGAGGATATGCTTGAGGATATGAAACAGATCGCACAAAAATATCACGCGTTAAAATCCTGATACGTTTATACCAAGAAAGGACCTTTCATGATAGTATCATTTCCTGTTGTCGCAGGTGCTGTATTTTCCTTGCTTCTCTTGATCGTGATCGGCTTTTATGCGGCAAAGATCGGCATCATCGATGAGGCAATGTCCAAAAAGCTTTCTCAGATGGTCGTCCGTGTTGCGCAGCCGTTTATGCTGTTTCGCGCACTGATCAATGTGACCTATTCCAAGGAGCTTTTGCTTTCCGGTCTTCAAACGGTCGGTATAGCGCTGTTGTCTCATGCGATTCTCGCATTGTTTGCATTTCTGAGTGCGCACTATATCCGGCATAACAATACCGAGCGTATTCTGACAGAATATGCGATCACGTTTGTCAATGCGGGATTTATGGGTTTTCCGCTTGTTGAGGCATTGTTTGGCGATATGGGACTGTTTCGCGGTGCGTTTTACGTATTTGCATTCAATCTTTCCATTTGGTCTTACGGAATGATCCTGCTTGCACGCGGTCAGGACAAGTCGTCCGATGGAGAAAGGATCTCCGTCCGTCCGCTCAAGATGATTTTTAATCACGGAACAGTACCTTGTATTGCCGGATTCCTTTGTTATGCGCTGCAGATCAAGCTTCCGATGCCCATTGCACAGGGGGTTACGTATATGAATCACATCTGTACACCTCTTGTACTTTTGGTGATCGGTGCGAATCTCTCAAGACTGCCCTTGAAAAAGATCTTTTTGGATCTTCAATTGTACGTTTTCTCGTTTTTGCGATTGCTTGCAGCACCCTGTCTGATTGCATTGATCTATCATATTGGCGGAATGGAGGACTCTCTTGTCATTTTCTTCTGTGTTATGGCATCCCTTCCGAGCGCGTCCTTGTCGGTCATGTTTGCAGAGATCTATGATATGCGTCCGGATTATGCGGCAAAGACCGTTGGTGTTTCCACGGTGCTGTCCATGTTTACCATTCCCGTTGCTGTGTTGCTTTGCAGTCTGATCCTCAAGATCTGAGAATATCGCCTTTTGTTTGTTTACATACTGTGTTACCGGTTTTTATCGGAATGGAGAATGCTTATGAAACACTGTGTACGCCGTTTTTCCATACGCATGACGATATTGCTGCTTACTTTTACCCTCTTATGTACCCATGTCCCCGTTTGCGCATTTTCGATCCGATCGGACCGTATTGTGATGCGTGACGGGACGACCGTTGCGGACGGGCTTCTTTATGAGGAGCTTTATGCCTCTGACGGGACGGATGTACAGAGAGGGTATTTGTTTACCTATACGCAGGGGCAGTCGGTACAGCCTGTCTTTACAACAGGTAACGCCGTATACGGCAGCGAGCGTGTCCTTTC
The DNA here is from genome assembly GCA_017414385.1 of Clostridia bacterium. GTDB lineage: Bacteria > Bacillota > Clostridia > Oscillospirales > CAG-272 > RGIG3925. The sequence continues at coordinate 5,236 of JAFQMO010000012.1, read as the reverse complement.
CATGGCACAGTCACTTGCCGATATGGGGCATACTGTCATCGGCGGCACCAACGGAGATTTTTACAGCATGGCAACGGGCATTCCTCTCGGTGTACTGATCGATGACGGTGCATATATCAGCGATGATGCGGGTGCGAATGCACTTGGCATCCGTGCTGACGGCTCCTTTGTCATCGGACAGCCTGCCATGCGGATCACACTTCGAAAATATGTGGATCTGCAGGATGTGCAGATACCTGCTGAGGGAATATCGGACGGAATGGTTTCGGACAGTGCAGCAGCGGACGAATATACTGCGGACGGGGTATCCGATCATGAAGACGGTATGAATGATGCTGCCGAGAACGACACCGATGAGGCATCGATGCTGTCGGAGCAAACGATTCCCGTTACCTTTCTCAATAAATATCCGTCCGTGTGGGGATCGTACCTTTGCACGCCGCGTATGGGGGACACCACGCATGCCGCGGAGAGGGGAACGGACTATGTTTTTCGATTGGACAGCGGATCCTTCTCTGTCGGAAAGACACCGCAGGCAACGCTTGTGGAGATCCGTCATGATGTGACAAACGGAGTAATTCCCGAGGACGGATTTGTTATTGCGGTGCATCATCAATTCAGCGGAGCAGCCGCATATGCGGCGCTTGCTGTGGGAGACCGGGTTGCCGTGGAGATCGGACTTGACGCGGAATGGGAGGATGTTCGCTTTGCAATCGGCGGCGGGGATATCCTTGTCGAGAACGGTGTTGTCTGTGAGAATATTATGGGAGAGGAGCACGCCAAGATAAACAATCCTCGTACTGCGATCGGATACACAGCGGAGGGTGAGCTGAAGCTGTTTGCCGTTGACGGAAGAAGTACATCCTCGCTTGGCATGAAGATGGATGCGCTTGCACAGACGATGGTAGCGCTTGGTTGTGTCGGGGCGATCAATCTGGACGGCGGCGGCTCGACAACGGTCGTTCTTCGTGCGGAGGACGGACGGCTTTCTGTGGAAAATATCCCTGCAGGCGGGGAGGAACGGCGCGTTTCGAATGCGATCCTGTTTGTGAATACGGCAGAGTCGGACGGGATCCCGTATCATGCAGAGATCACAGCGTCACACAAGGTCGTTTACAAGCGTTCTCCCACAGCACTTGATATTGCTGTTTATGACAGAAGCATGAAAAGAATTTCCGATGTACAGATCCGTCCTGTCTGGTCCTGTGAGGGTGGCGTTGTCGATGATCGCGGTGTTCTGACACCGAATGCCGCAGATACGGAGAGTGTGACCGTTTACGCCGCTATCGCGGTAACACCGGGGCAAGAGGATACATATCCGCAGACGGTGCTTGTTGCATCAAGGACCATCCGCCAGACAAGATGGGTCGATTCTATCCGCACGGACACAAAGGCAATGACGGTCGCCTTTGGAGAGACCTCCGCACCTGTTCCGGTTGAGGGAGAGTGGTATGGCTTCCGTGTTTCCGTCGCACCTGCGTACCTTCGTTCGGTGATTTCGGAGCCTGCGCTCGGCTTTGTGGATTCAGAACTTTGCATACATGGCGGGGAGCGTCCCGACGATGCATTTTTGGCAAGGCACGGATATCCGTCGGCATCGGTACAGATCTTTCTTGATGACGTACGGAAAACACATGGATGCAGGTTGGATGTGATCTTCGGTGTGGCACAGCAGACCGTGCTCAACATGGAGGAGGCATCCGCGGAGACGGTTTTCCTGACAGACGAAGCAGGTAAGGTGTCGACGGCATTTGGATTCGGTTATAGGGATTCATCGGCCCTGCTCTTTGACGGACTTTGGGCTGCGCCGCGGCAGACACCGTATGCGGAGCATCCCGTGAAAGCCTTGCAGCTGTATGTGATGGGAGATGTTCCGCAAAATCTGTATGCATCGGTTTTCTATGACGGTGTATCGTACCGTGTTCCGTGGGTGACCGAGGACGACTTTATGCGCCTGAAAGGGTATCGAAGGATCACGGCCGATCTTCGTTCTGTGAATGAAAACGGTATTTGTGATTTTGTGCTTGAAGCGATGCTTGCCGCTGAACAACCGTTTTTTGTTTTGACGGACGAGCTTGTCTATATCTATGATGAAGCGCTGCCGCCATTCACCGATACGATGGGATCATGGGCGGCCGACGATATCGATACGCTGTACCGCATGGGGGTGATCAACGGTATTGCGAATGAGGATGGCTCTTTTGGATACTGCCCCGATGCATATCTGACACGCGCGGCTTTTGCTAAGCTGCTCAGTGAATTTGCGGCGCTTTCCCTCTCTGAAAAAACGCTGTCGGGATCCTCGCTTCCGTTTGTGGATGCGAAGGAGATCGATGACTGGGCACTTCCGTACGTCACAGCTGTTTGCCGTGCGGGATTGATGAAGGGAAAAGGAACCGGTACCGTCGGTACGGATGGGGAAGAGATCACCGTATTTGCAGGTGCCGACGTGATGACACGCGCAGAGGTCATGCAAGCATTGGGCACAGTGATCGTCTTTCTTTCCGATCATGAGGAGACATTTCCGAGCGGCTTTTTTGAAACACCGTTTTCGGATGATGCGGATATCCCCGCATGGGCAAGAGAGCGGATCGTCGGTATGACGGCGCTCGGCTTGATCAGCGGCTTCCCTGACGGATCGTTCCGTCCCCATGCGACCATTACACGTGCGGAGATCGCCTCCCTGCTTGTCAGAATCGAGCGTTATTTCAATACCTGAAATCGGAAAATAAAAAGTGGACCAAACGGCACCGCCGTTCGGTCCTTTGCTTTATTCTGTCAGAAGCATTTCATATGCGTTGCGAAGATCTCCGTTCTGCAGTGTAATGACACCGCAGTACTGCAGACCGTTTCGTGCAAGCATTCTCTGCATGGGCAAGTTCTTGTCATGCGTATCGATCCGCAGCGAGATCTTTTCGTGATCTCTGCCGATATCAGCGGCATTTTGAAGGATGGCAGAGGCAAGTCCCTTTCCGCGGACATCTGCTGCGGTTGCAACACGGTGGACTGCCACATAACGAGTGCTTTCATCGTCTGCGGAGTCTGTCAGCCATGCACCGTCCCGGATCACGGTATAGGTTGGCTCTCCCGACAAAAGAACAGCTGCTGTTGCAACGATCCGCCCGTTATCACAAAGTACATAGCTGTATCCGTTTTCGATATCAAAACGGATATCCGCTTCGGTGGGATAGCCGTCTGTCCATTGCGGGATACCTGCTTTGTGCATTCCACGGCGCGCGTCCTCAAAGATCTGCACCACTGCCGCAAGATCTGCCTCTGTTGTTTTTCTGAATATCATGGTATGACACCGTCACTTTCCGTTGATGCGTTTTCAAATCAAAGATGCTTTGCTGCCTGCTGCTCCAAAGGGAGTGCGTTCATATACTGCGCAAGGAATGCGTGGTACTCTTTTGTCAGCTGTTCATCGGGCTCCTCTGTTACCGTGGTACCGTTTTCAAAGACCGCACCGATATAATCCTCAAGCGTTTGTCCGTCCGCCTTATTCTTTGCATATGCGGCAAGCAGCGCCATACCGAAGGAACCACCCTCTCCAGCTTCCCGATTAACGGTGACGGGGGCGCGGAACGCCGCGGCAAGAACACGCTGTGCGGCACCCTTTGTGCGGAACAAGCCGCCCTGTGCACGGATCTGCTTTACAAGGACACCCTCTCGGCGCAGGATCGTGAAGGCGTGCGCAAGCGGCGCGAACACAGAGAAAAGCTGTGCGCGCATAAAGCTTTGCAGATTCAGTGTGCTGTCAGCGGTACGCAGATACATCGGACGTCCCGACGGTACACCCGTCAGGTGTTCGCCCGACAGATAGTTATAGACGACAATACCGCTGCAGTTTGCTCCGTTCTCCAGTGCGGAGCCGAGCAGGACTTCATACAGCCGCTCTGTGTCCACGGTATCGGTATTTGTGATCTGCTTTACGGCAGATGCGATCAGATCTGCCCATGCGTCAAGCTCGGAGGTGCCGTTGTTTCCATGCAGCTGGGCACATGGAAAACCGCTCGGCGTTACGGTGACTTCAATTTCCTCGATCGCACGGGGAAAGGGTTTGTCGAGAACAAACAGTCCGAATGCGGAGGTCCCCGCAGAAATGCTTGCCATACCGGGTGCAAGACTGCAGGTACAGACCATGCCTGTACCGCCGTCTCCCTCGGGAGGACAGAAGGGGATTCCTGCACCAAGCTCGCCCGTCGGGTCCAAAAGGTGTGCGCCCTCGGATGTCAGACACCCGCCCCTCTCACCTGCACGTACCACGCGCGGCAGGAGCTCTGTGATGCTCCAAGGCATTCCCTCAGTATGAGCGAGCATATCAAATGCCGATGTCATATGCGAAAAATACGTGGGGGTATCCTTTTGTCCGTCAACGGGAAACATCCCCGCTGCCTCACAGCATCCGAGAATATGCTCTCCTGTCAGAATATAGTGGAAATAACCTGCAAGCGTGGTCATACGCTTGATACGCTTTGCATTTTTTGCATCGTTCCTCATCAGCTGGCAGAGATGTGCGACAGACCATCTTTGCGGTATCGTGCATCCAAACAGCGCTGTGAGCATCTCAGACTCCGCCTTTGTCATGGTATTTCGCCATGTGCGGAAGGGAACAACAAGACGGTCCTCCTCGTCCAACGCAAGAAGACCGTGCATCATACCGGAGATACCGATCATACCGACCGTTGTCAGGGGGATATGATAAAAAGCCTCTGTTTGCTCCTTGAGGAGTGCATAACACTTTTGAAGATTTTCTCTTGCATCGGTCAGACTGTATGTCCAGATACCGTTTTCGAGCTTGTTTTCCCATGTGATACAGCTTTGCGCAAGGATATCATGGCTGTCACTGATAAGAACAGCCTTGATACGGGTAGAGCCGAATTCGATCCCGAGCGAGGTGTGACCGCATCGGATGGCATTTTCTTTTTCTTTCAGATTCATTGGATCTCCGGATGTTTTTTCCGTCGATTGACGGGAAAACATATTGTTGTAATTGATATTTGATGAGATGCTTTATGTGATGATGTCAAAAATGTGTGAGCAGGATGTCGGCGCAGCTTCACCGACGGTCAATGCCTGTCTGTAATATACTTCAGCCGCGGCAAAGCGCGTGGGATCAGAGGTCTGCATTGTTGCCAGAACGTCACCCCGTTTGACGGACATACCGACCTTTTTGTGCATACAGATGCCTGCAAGCAGGTCGATTGCATCGTCCTTTGTCTGCCGTCCCGCACCG
>JAFQMO010000118.1 GCA_017414385.1 Clostridia bacterium | reverse complement strand
TGATTCCATGTGTTCGCAGGCTCACTGTAACGAAGAATTTTCTTGGGGTTCATGGAAACTTCCTCCTAAAAATAATATGGTCGTGTTAAGTATAACATACCCAAAAGAAGAATGTCAAGCATAACCTCATATTTTTGACTCATCATCTTAATGTGAATGTCCTGTTTAACAGTCTCACAAAAAAAAGGAAAGCCGACACCATATGCCTGATGTCGGCTTTTCGCTATTCTTCCTTATATAAGATCAATCATCATCCTCATCAAACTGAGGGGTGTTAACGACCACACGGTACTTGAAGTTATGAGGATTCTTGACCTCATATTCCACGTTTTCACCGTCCCACTTGATGTCAACAGTGAAGCCGCCGCGTGCACAAAGACCCTTGACGCTGCCCTTTGCCCACTTGCCGGGAACTGCAGGCAAAAGCTCGATGACCCATTCACCGTTTTCCTCATAGGACTGCATCAGCATCTCCGCGATCGCAGCTGTAATTCCGAAATTACCGTCGATCTGGAACGGAGGATGCGCATCGAACATATTCGGATAGATCGAATGACTGAACATGTGCTGTACCGATGCCTCTGCACGCGCTGCTTCCTTAAAACGGGCAAACAGACAGGTGATCCATGCGTTGCTCCATCCGGTATGTCCGCCGCCGTTGGCAAGTCGGCACTCAAGAGACGCGCGCGCCGCATCGTAGATCGGATCGCCGGCGTGGACCATATTCGACGGGAAGATACAGTACAAATGTGAGATATGACGGTGGCCCAGCTCTACCTCGGGAAGCTCCTCACCCCACTCAAGCAATCTGCCGTCCGAGCCGATGGTCAGCGGGCGGATCCGTGCTGCTGCATCTGCATATGCCGTGAAATCAATTCCGAGAATATCTGCAGACTCCCGTGCAAAGGTGAACAGATCCTTGATGATACAAAGATCCATTGCGGAGCCGGTTGCTGCTCCTGCGTGCTGTCCGCGATCCCAAAATTCATTCTCCGGTGATGTGGACGGAGATGTTGTCAAGTAGCCGTCCTTGTCCTCTACCATCCAATCCATCAGATAATCCATCGCGCCCGTGAAGATCGGATAGACCTCTGCAAGGAATGCTTTATCCTGTGTATACTGAAAATGCTCCCAAAGGTGACGGCAGCACCAGAAGCCGCCCATCATCCACCAGCCCCACAGAACACCTCTTGTCGCAGGCTGATTGAAGCGCCATATGTCGGAATTATGCCAGGAGGACCATCCGCGCAGTCCGAGCTTGTTTCCCTTTTCTGCCAGTTCTTGCACCTGACGGAACAGCGGCTCATGACATTCGCTGAGGTTACATACCTCTGCCGGCCAATAATTCATCTGTGTATTGATATTCATCGTATAATTGGAGCCCCACGGTGCATCGGCGTGCGGGTTCCATATACCCTGCAGGTTCATCGACTGTGAACCGGGACGTGAGCCTGCGATCATCAGGTAACGGCCGAAATCAAAAAGAAGGGCGGACAGCGCATTGTCGCGGTTGCTGTACTTCATTCTCTGATCGGTATCAAGATCCGGTGCATCTCCGAGATCAAGACATACACGGTCAAAGAGCGCCTTATAATCTGCTGTATGACGTGCGTACAGCTCTTCATAGGTATACTTGGATGCTTTATCAAGGATGTCGAGTGCTCTCTGCTTATACTCGCGTCCCTCGGATTCGGGCATACGGTTATAGCCTGCAAAGGACGAGGCTACCGTAACGAGAAGCATAAACTCCTTACAGCCGCCCAAACGGAGTGCTCCGCCGATCGGATCTATATCCGCACGGATCGGAACCACACGCGCTGCAATACGGTAATGAATACATTCGCCGGAGTGATGAGGTCTGGAGCAATTACAGTCTGCAATGATATCCGTATCCGTAACGGTGATCTGATACTGGTTATCGCAAATGATACCGATGCGCAGATTATTCGATTCCGTTGCCTTGAAATGATACACGATCACATCGTCGGGATACGATGCGAAAACATCTCGTGTCACATGTGTATAATCCTTATTATAGTCTCCTCTTTGGATCTGATCGCATGCGAGATGGAAATCGTCATGAAGGACTGCCTCCTCCAGATCCAATGTGCGGCTGTAATTGCCGACACGCTCCATATGCAGATCCGTCAGCTCTATCTGAATATCACCCGCAGGAAGGAATGACTGACTATGCAGATTCGGCATCGCGGAGGACAGCAGTTCCTCTGCTTCAACATACTTTTTTTCATCGATCAGGCGGCGGACCTCAGGGATCAGCGACATATCGACACGCTTCGGACTTTCTATGGGATTACCCGTCCAAAGGGTATCGTCATTCAAGCAAAGTCGGTCAAGATTGATGCCGGAATAGGACACAGCTCCAAGTCTGCCGTTTCCCAAAGGCAACGCCTGATTCCATGTGTTCGCAGGCTCACTGTAACGAAGAATTTTCTTGGGGTTCATGGAAACTTCCTCCTAAAAATAATATGGTCGTGTTAAGTATAACATATTATTGATGGATAGTCAAGTGCGATGCTGCTTTTTTGACCAGATATTATGTATGCCTCCGTATTCGGCATGACCGTACGGAGGCATAAAAATCATATCAGTTTTGCGGATACAATTACTTCTTAAGACCGTTCTCGTAGGACTCGATCATCTTCTTAACCATCTGACCGCCGACAGAACCTGCCTGCTTGGAGGTAAGGTCACCGTTGTAACCCTGCTTGAGGTTGACACCAACCTCGTTTGCAGCTTCCATCTTGAACTGGTTCATTGCGTCCTTTGCTTCGGGAACTACGATCTTGTTGTTCTTAGCCATGATTGTTTTTCTCCTCATGTTTTTCAATTTTAATTCAATCTGAAATCCATTCCGGATTCCGCAGTTAGTATATCACGGCATCAACATGTTATGAATGTGAATTTTTGTCAAGTTTTTTTCTTGTTGTATCATTGGTTGATACTCATCCATTAGCGACTTTGCGCACGATTGTTTGTATCTCTGCTGTTTTGATTTGATGTATTTGGAGTGTCATCAGCAGTATCGAGGCATGAAAACACGCAACGAATGTTTTATTGATAATAGCAGAGAGGATATTCACAAATCAGTGCCACCAATTACCGTTTTCATGTGCATTGATAATAAAAACCAATGGTCAATTCTTGTTGCAAATGTCATCAATATGACAACACAAAAAAGATATTCTTTTTTCCCCAAACACCTTGACAAAAGTGTACCGGTCGAGTATAATGAGTGTTGTAGGAATTTTGAATTCGACAAAGTTTTTACATTGTTTCAAATTATTTTTTTGTAAAGGAGTATTCCCCAATGAGTAATCAGACACAAAAACTGCGTGTAGCATGTATCGGTCTCGGCGGCATGGGTGGCGGCGTTCATCTTCCCTGCCATCTTGCAAATCCTAAAGTTGAAATCGTTGCACTCTGTGATATCGAAATGTCACAATGCACCGACGCAATCAAGGACTATGATCTTCGTAAGGACATGCCCTGTTTCGTCGATTTCAAGGAAATGATCGATACCATCATGCCCGATGCAATCGATATCGCAACTCCCAACAAGTTTCATTCCATCATCGCTTGTTACGCTCTTGAGCGGGGTATCCATGTATTCTGTGAAAAGCCCGATGCTGTCAGTGTCGAAGAAGCACAGAAGATGAAGGCTGCTGCAGAGGCTTCTGGAAAGATTCTCATGGTCATGAGAAACAACCGTTATTCTCCGAACTCTCAGTATGCGAAAAAGTTCATCGCTTCCGGTAAAGCAGGCGATATCTACTGCGGACGTTGCGGATGGATCCGTCGCCGCGGTATTCCCGGCAAGGGCGGCTGGTTTACAACAAAAGAACTGAGCGGCGGCGGTCCCCTCATCGACCTCGGCGTTCATATGATCGACCTTGCAATCTGGATGATGGGCAACCCCAAGCCTGTTGCTGTCACCGGTTGTATCTATAACAAGTTTGCTGAGAACACTGCTGATGCAGACTCCGAGCATGCAGCATTCGGTCAGGCACAGGAAGACGGTACCTTCGACGTAGAAGACCTCGCAATGGGCTTCATCCGTTTCGATAACGGCGCTTGTCTGCAGATCGAATTCAGCTGGGCATCCAACATTGAGCAGGAAATCCGCTTTGTTGAGCTCCGTGGCGATAAGGCAGGTCTGAGATGGAATGAAAACGGCACACTCGATATCTTCACAGAAGAAAACAATGAGCTTGTCGATCTTCATCCTGACTGCTCCGGTGAGATCGGCGGTCAGCATTGGGGTGCACTCCATCATTTCGTTGATATGGTGCTTGAAGGCAAAGCTCCTGACTTTGTTCCCGAACAGGGTCTGAATATGATCAAGATTCTGGAAGCGATTTACAAGTCTGCAGAAACCGGACGCGAAGTCATCCTGTAATCCCAATCTTATTACATAAAGGAGTTTACATGAAAAAATTACGTATTGCATGTATCGGCTTCGGTACGATGGGCGGCGATGTCCATATGCCCTTCCATGCAAAAAATGAAAGAGTTGAGATCGTCGGTCTCTGTGACATCCGCATCGAAAGATGTCACGATATGATCAGAGATTTCAATCTCCCCGCTGACACGCCGATCTTCACGGATTATAAAGAAATGATCGACACGGTAAAGCCCGATGCTGTTGATATCGCTACTCCCAACAAGTATCACTCCATCATTGCCTGTTACGCACTTGAGCGCGGTATTCACGTATTCTGCGAGAAGCCCGATGCGATCAATGCTGTTGAAGTAAAGAAGATGAAGGATGCTTCCGAGGCTGCAGGAAAGGTTCTCATGGTTATGAGAAACAACCGTTATTACGGCAACTCCAAGACTGCAAAGAAGTTCCTCCAGGATGGCGGTGCAGGCGAGATCTACTGTGGACGCTGCGGTTGGCTTCGCCGTCGCGGTTTGCCCGACAGAGATTGGTTCTCCACAAAAGAGGAGAGCGGCGGCGGTCCTCTGATCGACCTCGGTGTTCACATGATCGACCTTTCTATTTGGCTTATGGGTAACCCCAAGCCCGTTTCTGTTTCCGCTTGTACATACAGCAAGTTCACAGATAAGTATCCACGCATCAATATGTGGACAAAGGAACCGATCGTCAGCAAATTCGACGTTGAAGACCTTGCAATCGGTTTCATCCGCTTCGACAACGGCGCTTGTCTGCAGCTCGAATTCAGCTGGGCTTCCAATATTGAAGAAGAGCACCGTTTTGTTGAGCTTCGCGGCGACAAGGCAGGTATCAGATGGAACGATAACGGAACCCTCGATATCTTCACCGAAAAGAACAACGAGCTTGTTGACCTGCATCCCGAATGTGTAGAAGGTCACGGTCATCATGAGGCTCTTCAGCACTTTGTCGATATTGTTCTCGATGGTAGAGAACCTGATTATGTACCCGAGCAGGGACTCAACATGGTCAAGATCCTTGATGCGATCTACGAGTCCGCAAGAACCGGACACGAGGTTCTGCTTTAATCAAAGAAACAAAAATATCTCCTGTTTTTACGGGAGATATTTTTATTCTGAAAATATTAAAACAATATTTGCAAAATAGCGATACTGCGTTCTTGATTACATGGTAGAATAAACAACAGAACACGAGGTCCTTTGTCGTCTTTTCCGGAGGAAGCCATGAGAAATGTTTTTCGCAAGCGTCGGCATTCCCGACAGCATACCACAATCTGTATTCTGTTTTCGATCATTGTGATCCTATGCGTGGTGATAGGCATTATTTTTGCTGCCTATTTCAGTCAGATGCGGCTGAATCAGTTTTCTAAAAACATCATTCTTTCCGAAAACTATTTCTTGCGTAATTACGGATTTCCGAGAAACAGTGATGATACGGATGATTCCAAACGTACTGCCGGTTTTACCTATAATGAAGCAGCCAAAATTCTCGATACCCTTCTCTCCAAAAGCGGATTTGAAATTGAGAACGCACAGGTATTCATGCGGTACCGTCCGTATGATACACTTAACGAAACCGATATCTATGCCTATTACTACAATGCACTTTTGCGTCTGATTCCCAATCATATGCCTATAAGTGCTTTTCTGTTTTCTCCGCAGATCCGATCCAAAACGGAAGCAGATGCCCCGGAAGATGTATCGATTTATACAACGGAGGCACTGCTTACACAGCTCGATCATCTGATCAAGGAATCCTTTATATGGCATCCGGATGCAGTATATATCCAAATGGAATACGGTGAAGTACAGCAAGAATACGATGATCGATATCTCCTGGATTACGAGGTCCACATCGAAAGTGAATCCTATCGGGATGACACATTGATACTGTTTACCGATACAGTCATTGAGACAGCAGAAGCACTGCTATCCAATAACAGCGCATACCAAGATGAGTATGATGAGGCACTTCTCTGCCGACTATATTTTGACAGTCTTTCGCGTCAAATATTCGGTTATTCAGAGCATGTAATGACACCGTCCGAAATATCCGAATGCTTGTGGGAGGATCCCGAACACACGATCACTCCGACCATTCTCGATGTCCCGCACATTTCCCAGCTTCCCGAATATCCAAACGGATGCGAAGCGGTATCTGCCGTCATGCTCCTGCAATACGAAGGTTATGACATCAGCAAGAATATTTTTATCGAAGAGTACCTCGAAAAAGGAGCCATTAAAAACCGTTTCGGTGTTCGGTTCGGTCCCGATCCGCAAGAAAAATATGCAGGGGACCCCTCATCCAAAAAAGGCGGATGGGGATGCTTTGCCCCGGTGATCGTCAATGCACTTAACAAATACCTTGCAGAACAAACGCATATCGCCCAAAATGTTTCCGGTGCTTCCCTTGAAATTCTATGTGAACATTTCATTGACCGGGGAATTCCCGTATCCATTTGGATCACTCAGGATTATCTGCCGATCGATGAAGTCTATCAATGGCTCGATACAGATGACAAAACAGTACACTTATATCCAAAAAACCAGCATTGTGTGGTTCTTTCCGGATATGATAAGTACCATTATTACATATGCGATCCGCTCAGCAACACCGTCTTTTCTGCCGTAAAAAAGATCGATCTGGAACAAAGCTATGCATCCATGGGAGCACAAGCGGTAACAGTAGTACCGCTTGTAACAGATGCAAAAGGTACACCGTCATAAACATTTTCATGGGTACTGTTTTTGAAACAGTACCCATGATCTTTTCTATATATTACATTTTTTGACCTGCAAGCAGCATCTCTTCCGCCGTTGTTCGAATACCGTCCGTGATCTCAAGACCACCGATAATACGCGATAACTCCTCCACACGACCATCATGGTCAAGCACAGTTACAACCGTTTCCACGCGACCATCCGTTTCGTGCTTTGATATAAACAGATGCGTATCCGCAAGTGCCGCGATCTGCGCGGAATGCGTTACGCAGATGACCTGACAGCCCGACTTTCCAAGCTCCTTCAGCTTGCGTCCGATCTTCTGCGAGGTCCCCCCGGAAACACCGGTGTCAACCTCATCAAAAATCATCGTTCCCAGAGACTCTGTTCCTGCCGTAACACATTTTGCTGCAAGCATGATTCGGGAAAGCTCACCGCCCGAGGCAATCTTTTCAAGTGGCTTCAACGGCTCGCCTGGGTTGGTAGAGATCAAAAACTCCACACGGTCACATCCTCGGGTATGATACGTCTTTACTGTTTCCCCGCCCTCCGCTGAAATACTCGGCTTCACAGATACAGCAAAACGAACCTTTTCCATATCCAAAAATGCAAGCTCATGCATGATCTTTTCCGAAAGCTGTTTTCCGCCCTCGATGCGTTTTGCGGTCAATACTTCGGCTGCTTCCTTCAGTTGAAGATATATTTGCTTTCGTGCCGTATCAAGCTCTGCGATCTTTTCCTCGGAGGATATAAGATCAGCAAGCTCTGCTGCAGCCCTTTCACGGAACGCGATCACGTCTTCCACTGTCGCACCGTACTTCTTTTTCAGTCTTGCGATCGCATCGAGACGCGTTTCTATCTTATCCAGCAGCTTCGTCGGATCTGCTGTTTCATCGTCCACATAGGAAATCACTGTTTCGGCAATATCCTCGATCTCATAGCGATATTCGGAGAGCTTTTCGGAAAAGCCTGCAGCCTCCGGAACATATTCCGAAATGCGATCAAGGGAAGAGATCGCACGATCCAACTGCTCCACAACAGAATGGGAATCTCCGCCTCTGAGTGACGCATAGACCGTATTTACCTGCTTGGTTATCTTTTCCGCATTACGGATCTTGATACGCTTTTCAAGAAGCTGCTCCTCCTCGCCGACCTTCAGCTTTCCGGCATCAATATCGGAAATTTGGTAACGAAGAAGATCGGACAGACGCGTTTTTTCCTGATCATCCTTTTGTAAGGCTCGCATTTTTTGACGGATCTCGCTATACGAGCGATAGAGCTCCTGATATGCCTTCAACGGTCCTTCAAGTTCGATATAATCGTCTAAGTAACCAATGTGGGTATCCGGATCCAAAAACAACTGATTCTCATGCTGCCCGTGGATGGCAATGAGTTGTCCGATCAATTCCTTCTGCGCAGACACGGAGATCGGCCGTCCGCCGATCCGTGTCACTGCCTTACCCATCTCTGAAACGCTTCTCTGCAAAAAGAGCGATCCATCTTCTTCTACGCGAATTCCCATATCCGACATTGCCGCAAGGACCGCCGCGGGAACAGACGAGAATACCGCCGAGGCAACCGCCGTATCCTCCCCTGCCCGAATCATCTCTCGATTGGGACGCGCACCAAGCAGCAGATTGATCGCATCAATGATGATCGACTTACCCGCACCCGTTTCACCTGTCAAAACGGTAAAACCCGGGCCAATATCAATATCCGCTTCTTTTACGACGGCTATATTCTCAATGTGCAGTGTATCAAGCATGTCCGTCTCTCCATATCATCACAAATCAGTGCAAGAGTTCCTTATATTTTTCCGTAAAATCCTGCGCGATCTTCTTTGTACGCATAACGATCATAATGGTGTCGTCTCCGGCGACACTGCCGACGATATCCTGAAGTCCCATCGCATCAATTGCAGCCGCTGCTGCCTGCGCCATACCTGCGTATGTTTTTAAAACCACGATGTTTTCCGCATAATCCACCTTCAAAATCGCTTCCTTCAAAATTGTTTTGAATTTCAACGCAGTTTTTGTTCCGGAATGTGTGGAAATTGCGTACTTATAATGTCCGTCATGACCTGCTGTCTTTACCAGCTGAAGCTGCTTGATGTCGCGGGATATCGTAGCTTGTGTAACCTCAAAGCCGTCTTCCTTTAATTTTTCAAGAAGCTCGTCCTGTGTCTCAATATCACAGCTGCCGATAATTTCGATGATTCTTTCGTGCCGATTCTGTTTCATATGGTACCTCGACCTGCAGCGCAGATCTCCCTTTCCTTGGAAATCTCGGATTCCCAATATGAGTTGTATATATTAGCAGAAGACGTACTGTCAGTTCCCCATCTTTCTGCTCAAAACCGTATAAAAGCCATTCTCGTGAAAACGGATCATTCGGGTTGATGCAGCCGCACGGCGAACCGTCACGACATCCCCATACAGAAGCTTGTAATTTTCCTTGCCGTCTACCGTCAGATAAGTATTATCCTCTCTTTGACAAACATTCTCAATGGTCAACGGCGAATCCGGTGACAAAAGGATCGGACGTGCCGAAAGAGAATGTGCACACACCGGCGTTATGCAAAGACAATCGAGCGAAGGATCAATGATCGGGCCTCCGGCTGACATCGAATAAGCAGTGGATCCGGTTGGGGTCGCGATGATCACGCCGTCTGCATGAAAGCTTGTAACCGGATGACCGCCGCACGATACCGCAAGCTCTACCATCCGAGCGATCGCGCCGTTCGAAATGACCGCTTCATTCAATGCCAAGGGCATTTTATGGATCGTTTTCCCATCTCTCTCAATACAAATCGAGAGCATCATGCGTTCCTCGATCCGATACTCTCCGCGGCTGAGTCTGGTCAGCAAATAAAGCTCATCCCGTTCAACCTCCGCAAGGTAACCGATACGTCCAAGGTTGATTCCCAAGAGCGGAATGCCTCTCTCTGTACAATCGGAAGCGATCTTGATGACAGAACCGTCTCCGCCAAGAACCAGAGCACAGTCGGCACCGTCTAAAAGTGCCTTTTCTGCACAGAAAACGACATTCTTTGTACAATCCGTCCCAATTGTGGTCTGCAAAGAAGCAGGAAGGCGCAAAACGACAGGCTCGTCAGCAAGTACCGCCATTGCATCTTTGGTGATGCGAAATCCGACATCCTTTACCGCGTTCGGAAATACGGCTATCACCTGTATTTTCTTTTGCACAACGGATCACCGCCTTCTTTTTATGAATCTATGATATTTTGTATACACTTACGGTCAGAGAGTGAACGGTTCTCCGCGTCGGGTGCATCAAAAACAAACTGCGCAAGGAACTCTCTGTTTCCATCTCCTCCAAGAATAGGAGACGGTATCACAGCGGTACAGTACAGACGGCTCGCTCTCGCCGCCTCAATAAGATCTGCGATCACGCGCATATAAACCCTTTTGTCACGAACGATGCCACCCTTTCCGATATGCTCCCGTCCCGCCTCAAACTGCGGCTTGATCAGTGCAACAAATATACCGGCACCGCTTTGTTTGTCATACGGCTTCAAAAGTCTTGCAACAGGCGGGAAGATATGGGTAAGCGAGATAAAGGACACGTCACAAACACAAAGATCCGCCAATTCCCCAATCACCTCAGAGGAAAGATCCCTTGCGTTGAACCGCTCCATAACCACGACACGGGCATCCGTTCGAAGGGATGCTGCCAGCTGGTCCGTTCCCGAATCAACAGCATACACACGCTTTGCCCCTCTTTGCAAAAGACAATCCGTAAAGCCGCCGGTTGAAGAACCGATATCGACACAGACAAAATCCGTCGGTACCACACAAAATGCATCGAGTGCCCCGGCAAGCTTATATCCGCCGCGGCCGACATACGGCATAACCTCTCCGCGTATCTCGATCTGCGCATTTTCAAAAACATCGAAAGAAGCTTTGGTTATCTGCTTCCCATTCACATAAACAGAACCGTTCTCGATCAAATTCTTTGCCTTTTGTCGTGAATCCGTATAACCGTTTTGATATAATCGAAGATCAAGTCTCATTTTTTTCCAAACTCAATCGGCAGAATCTTCGCGATACGTGCAATTACGTAAATAATGTCCTCCGAATAGTTCATACCGAAGAACTTGCCGATCGCTTTGCCTCCAATCGTCATACCCGAAACCAAGGCCGTTATCATCAGATTGCCGAAAAACGAAATCTCCGGATCAGTGAAAACCCGGAGCGCTATGGATGCCGCCGTAGCACCGGAAACAATACCGCAAATATCACCGACAACATCATTACAAATGCTGGACAATTTATCCGCGTTACGAATCATCGCTACTGCGATCTTACCTTCTTTTAATTTTCTCGCTGCCATAGAGTGGAACTTCTTTTCATCCGCAGTCGCAACAGAAAGACCGATAATATCAAACAGAATACCCAAACCAATGATCACAAGCAACAGCACAAACTGCAACACGATCGGCATATGGTTGACAAGCTCGCTGCTCACAAACGACAATAAAGCAGAGACAGCGATACTGAGCACAAACACCTTCAAGACCCATTTGATATCGACTCTGTTCTTCGGTTTTTCCTGCGACTTGCTACTTCGCGGTTTTGATTTGGAACTCGTATCCAAAATAAATTACCTCTCTATTCAGATCATTAAAATATAAAAAGAAATGACGGTAATAAATATCGTAAACCTTACGCCATAAAGTCAAGTAGGATTTCCCCGATTCTTACTTCTTGTTGCCAATAAAAGCGGTTTCCCTTGAAAAGAAACGTCGGTATGTCACCACGTACCGCGACTTGATTGCCTGTGAGAACGTACTGCAATCCGATATTTACCTCGTTACAACAGCCTAGAGGTTTTCCCATATGACACATGGATCATCCCTAGCCTCTTTTGCAAGCACAGTTTCATACGGCAATAGCCAAAAGCGCTCCGGCCGTGACCGCTCTTCACTTGATCCGTAATCCACTACCCCCACGCAAGGCAGGCTACATCTATCCACAGCATCAATGCACCGCACGATAGGTCTAATCATCAAATCGTACCGTATACTGTTGCTCTATCCGAAGCACTCAAAAAGTGCCTGCAGACGGAGTACAAGCTATATACAGCACAAAATGAAGCCTCAAAGGGAATACGGGACGCGATCCGCATGCCATTGCGGGACGCCCGCACCCCCAATCTCCCAGCACTCACCCTAAACTGGGCGTAAAAAGCAAGCACAAGGAGCTTCATCGATATGCCCTTTAACGGATTTTTAGGCCCGCTTTCAGAACAATCTGTGCCAACTAGGATACTGCACCGTCATTTTCTACAACTGTATATATACATTATAGCATGCAATGAAAAAAAAGTCAAGATACTTGTCTGAAATCACATTTTCAGCCATCGGGTTACTTTTTCAGCCCCAGCATATCAACAGACAGTTCCTTCATCTTATACTTGAGGATCTTTCCCGCCGCATTCATCGGGAATTCCTTGACAAACACAAAATATCTGGGAACCTTATGCTTTGCCATATGGGAATTACCGTAAGCACGCATATCATCCTCTGTCGCCTCTGCATCCCTCTTCAAAATGATCCATGCACATGCTTCCTCGCCGTACCGCTCATCGGGAACACCAACGACCTGTACGTCGCGAACCTTTTCATGTGTCAGATAGAACTCCTCGATCTCACGCGGATACAGATTTTCTCCGCCGCGAATGATCATATCCTTCAGACGTCCGGTAACCTTATAATAACCGTCGGGGGTACGGCAACAGATATCACCGGAATGAAGCCATCCGTCCTCATCGATGGTTTGTGCCGTTGCCTGCGGCATCTTGTAATAGCCCTTCATGATGTTGAAGCCGCGTGCTACGAATTCTCCGTTTTCGCCATCCGGAAGCTCTTTCCCGGTTTCGGGATCGATGATCTTACATTCTACACCGGGGAACGCGCTTCCAACGGTCTCCACACGATGATCAAGATCCTCGTTGACCTCACCCATGGTACATCCTGGAGACGCCTCGGTCTGTCCATATACAGACAGTATCTCCTTCATATTCATCTCATCGGCCGCACGGCGCATCAAGTCGGGAGGACAGTTTGCGCCTGCCATGATACCGGTTCGAATATAGGAAAAATCTGTCTTATGAAAATTCTCATGGTTGAACATGGCAATAAACATCGTCGGAACGCCGTTAAAGCAGGTGATCTTTTCATCATTGATACAAGCAAGAGACGATTTCGGGGAGAAATACGGCATAGGACAGATCGTTCCGCCGTGTGTCATCAGGTTGGTCATTGACAATACCATGCCAAAGCAATGAAACATCGGAACCTGGATCATCATACGGTCTGCGGTAGAGATATCCATGCGGTCGCCGATGCATTTGCCGTTGTTGACGATATTATTATGTGTCA
>JAFQMO010000117.1 GCA_017414385.1 Clostridia bacterium | reverse complement strand
TGCGGTCAAAACCGCGATTTTGGTCGGAGTGACAGGATTCGAACCTGCGGCATCGACGTCCCAAACGTCGCGCGCTACCAACTGCGCCACACCCCGAAGTGTGATCTTTATTCGATTTTTGGTCAATTTCTGTAAGTGGTCAAATCTGTGGTCAAGCCTCTTTTCAAGGGGCTTTTTGTTTTGCTTGAAATTGTGAAAAAGTCAATAAACTCAAGGCTTTTCGGCGGTTTCGTTCTCGGTTGAACTCCGAGCCGGTCACACGCTCCCAAAGCAGGCGCGCTACCAACTGCGCTACATCCCGATGCATGTTAGAATTTCCAACGAAGGTATTATATCATATTTGGGGATAAAAGTCAATGAAAAAGAAACAAAAAATAGGAAAGACGGGAGTCGAAAAATTGAAAAATAACTTGAATCCATTGTGGTTCTGTGATATAATAATTGGGATAATAAAGAAACTATGTGATTTTGAAGATGAACAGAGAGGGAACGTTTATGAAATTATCGGAAATTTTGCAGAATGGAAAACTGTCTCTTTCCTTTGAGGTTTTTCCTCCGAAAACAAATTCGGCATATGATAGCGTAAAGACAGCAACGGAGGAGATCGCAAAGCTGAAGCCGTCATTTATGAGTGTAACATACGGTGCCGGCGGCGGAACCAGCCGTTATACTATGCAGATTGCAAAGAATATCAAGGAGAATTACGGTGTTCCCTCATTGGCACATTTGACCTGCGTTTCGTCGACCAAGGAAATGGTTGCCGAAAAAATCAAGGAGCTGCGTGAATCCGGGATACAGAATATCATGGCTCTGCGCGGTGATCTGACACCCGATATGGAAAAAACAGATCGCAGCAAATGGGCATACCGCTATGCGATCGATCTGATTCGAGATATTCGGGAAAGCGGTGACGATTTCTGTATCGGCGGTGCCTGCTATCCCGAAATCCATCCCGAGAGTGCAAACCAAAAAGAGGATATCCGTTACTTGAAGGAAAAGGTGGATGCAGGCTGTTCCTTTTTAACGACACAGATGTTTTTCGATAATAATCTGCTCTATAATTTTTTATATAAGATCAGAGAAGCAGGGATTACGGTGCCGATCATTCCCGGTATTATGCCGATCACGAACGCCAATCAGGTCGAGCGTGCGGTCAAGCTTTCGGGATCGTTTATGCCGCAGCGCTTCAAGAGCCTTGTCGATAAATTCGGAGCCTCGTCCGATGCGATGAGACAGGCGGGAATCGCATATGCGACAGATCAGATCATTGATCTTTATGCAAATGGAATTACCAACGTTCATGTGTATTCCATGAATAAGCCGGACGTTGCCGCAAAGATCAAGGATAACCTTTCCTCGATTTTGGGACAGCAGCTGTAAACCATTTTTGATTCAGTATCTGTAGAGGATGAAGCCATGAGTATCAAACAGTATTTGGCAGACCATATTTTGTTTTTGGATGGCGGTATGGGAACACTGCTTCAGGCAAATGGTCTGCAGGCAGGGGAATTGCCCGAAACATGGAATATCTCGCATCCGGGTGTTGTCGTTGATATCCACCGTGCATACTTTGATGCAGGCAGCCACGTTGTGAATACCAATACCTTCGGTGCCAATATCCTGAAGTTTTCCGAGAACGTGCTGGAGAACATTGTCTCTGCGGCTGTTGAGAATGCCAAAATAGCACGGAATAACAGCTGCGGCTCTCAGGAGAAGTTTATCGCACTCGACATCGGTCCGACGGGACGGATGTTTGCGCCGCTTGGTGATCTCGATTTTGAGGATGCAGTGCGTATTTTCAAAAAGACGATTTCTGTCGGTGTAAGATGCGGTGTTGATCTGATTTTTATTGAAACGATGAGCGACAGCTATGAAACCAAGGCGGCGCTGCTTGCTGCAAAGGAGACGTGTGATCTTCCTGTGTTTGTGTCCAATGCATACGGCGAGGATGGTAAGCTGATGACAGGTGCATCCCCGGCGGCGATGGTTGCGATGCTTGAGGGTATGGGAGCAGATGCCATCGGTGTTAACTGTTCTCTCGGTCCGAAGGCACTATCCGGTATTGTTGCGGAATATCTTCACTATGCATCTGTACCCGTGCTTGTAAAGCCGAACGCAGGTTTGCCGAAAATTGTCGATAAAAAGACAGTGTATGATCTTACTGAGGAGGAATTTGCACAGGATGTTGCAAAAATGCTCTCCGATGGCGCAAGGATTGCAGGTGGCTGCTGTGGAACCACCCCGGCATATATTGCTGCACTGTGTACTGCGGCCCCCAAAAAGCCGACAGAAATTGTACCTAAGGACCATGTATTGATCTCCTCCTATACACATGCAGTCTTATTTGGTGAACGTCCCATTTTGATCGGCGAACGTATCAATCCGACCGGAAAGAAGCGTTTCAAGGAGGCGCTGCGAGACGGCGACCGTGACTATATTCTCGGAGAGGGAATCGCGCAGCAGGAGAAGGGTGTTGACGTATTGGATGTAAACGTCGGATTGCCTGAGATCGATGAAGCAGCCGTGTTGTGTGATACCGTTTGTGCTCTTCAGGTGATCATTGATCTGCCTCTGCAGATCGATACTACAGATGCAGCAGCAATGGAGCGCGCTTTACGCCGTTACAACGGAAAAGCGATGATCAATTCCGTTAACGGCAAAAGAGAAAGCATGGATACCGTATTCCCGCTTGCAAAGAAATATGGCGGCGTGATCGTTGCGTTGACGTTGGATGAGGACGGTATTCCGGAAACTGCAGAAGGCCGTTTTCTGATCGCGGAGAAGATCCTGCGGGAGGCGGCGCTGTACGGTATCGACAAAAAGGACATTATCTTTGATCCTCTTGCGCTGACGGTCAGTGCTGATAATCGCGCAGGTAAGGAGACGCTTCGTGCGATCTCGATGATCCGAGAGCGTCTGAAATGCCATACCTCGCTTGGCGTATCGAACGTATCGTTCGGGCTTCCGCGCAGAGAGATCGTCAATACAGCCTTTTTTACACTTGCGATGGGAGCAGGTCTTTCGGCGGCAATCATGAATCCGTATTCTGAGGAGATGATGGGAGCGTATCATGCGTTTTGCGCACTCCACGGTATGGACGATAACTGCATGGACTATATTGCATATGCGCAGACGCTCGGCGAACGGGCGACGACCGTTTCTCCGACGGTATCGGTCCGCGGAGGAGCGTCTTCCGAAAATACCTCCTCTGATCTGCAGCGTGCCATTGTCAAGGGACTGCAGGACCAGGCGGCGCAGCTGACGGAAAAGCTGCTTGACGGGCAGACAGAAGCGCTGCATATCGTTCAGAATGAGATCATTCCCGCCCTGAATATTGTCGGTGTTGGATTTGAAAAGAAAACGATGTATTTGCCGCAGCTTTTGATGAGTGCAGAGGCAGCAAAGGCTGCGTTTGATACGATCAAATCCAAAATAGCCAAGGACCGTACGGCGGATAAATGCGCGTTTGTCATTGCTACCGTGCATGGAGATATTCATGATATCGGCAAGAACATCGTGAAGCTCCTTTTGGAAAATTACGGCTTTGATGTTACGGATCTTGGAAAGGATGTTCCGGCAGAGGAGATCGTTGCAACGGTCAAGCGGCTGCATGCGCCGCTTTGCGGTCTGAGTGCGTTGATGACAACGACCGTACCTGCGATGGAACAGACGATCAAGCTGCTGCGTGAACAGGCACCCTACTGCAAGGTCGTTGTCGGCGGTGCGGTATTGACGCAGGAGTACGCGGATGCGATTGGTGCGGACAAATATGCAAAGGACGCCATGGAAACCGTCCGATACGCAGAGGAGATCGACCGCCTGCTATAAAAGAGATTGGAAGCGACGGTACCCGCATCACGGACCCTTATGTTGTGAGAGATCATGGATCTGGCAGAAGAAGGGGGAACTGGCGGAGGCGAAGCGGTATCTGCGTTTTTTATCAAAATGCATTGATTTTTTCTTAGGTATTTGATATAATAAAAAAAACAGCTGGTGTATATACGAAAATACAGCATCGAAAAATGAGTGGATACAGATCCTTTTTGGGGCTTTCTACGAAATAATACCAGAAAATAATTGAAAAGGAGTTTTTCATTATGACAAGATACGAATCAGCAAAGGCTGTATATGCGGCTTACGGGATCGATACCGATGCGGTTATCGAAAAGATGAAAACATTGCCGGTTTCGCTGCACTGCTGGCAGGGTGATGATCTGCAGGGCTTTGATCATGAGGGAGCACTTTCCGGCGGTATTCAGGCTACCGGTAACTATCCCGGAAAAGCAAAGACACCGGAACAGCTGATGGCAGACATTGACCTTGCAATGTCTCTGTGTCCCGGCAAAAAGAAGCTCAATCTTCATGCAAGCTATGCGATCTTTGAGGACGGCGAGTTTGTTGACCGCGATAAGATCGAGCCGAAGCATTTTGCAAAATGGGTCGCGTTTGCAAAGGAACGAGGTTGGGGCATCGACTTCAACCCGACATACTTCTCTCACCCTATGGCAAAGGACGGTCTGACATTGACCAGCCCCGATCCCGAGGTCAGAAGATTTTGGGTTGACCACGGTAAGGCTTGTATGCGTATTGCGGAGTACTTTGCACATGAGACGGGTATTCCCTGTGTTGTAAATACATGGATCGGTGACGGTTATAAGGATGTGCCCTCTGACCGTATGGGACCGAGAATGCGTTATAAGCAGTCTCTTGAGGAGATCTTTTCCATCCCCTATGATAAGACGATGGTGAAAGCGACGGTTGAGGCAAAGCTGTTCGGTATCGGTGTTGAGGCATTTACTGCAGGCTCTGCTGAGTTTACACTTGCATTTGCAGCATCCCATGAGGGCTGTTTGCCGTTGATGGATAACGGTCACTACCATCCGACAGAGGTCGTTTCCGATAAGATCCCAGCGCTTCTTTGCTTCTATCCCGAGATCGCGCTTCATATTACACGCGGTGTCCGTTGGGATTCCGATCACGTCCTTCTGCTTGATGATGAGACAAAGGAAATGGCGAAGGAGATCGTTCGCTGTGATGCGCTTGACCGTGTTTACATGGGTCTTGACTATTTTGACGCGAGCATCAACCGTGTATGTGCATGGGTCGTAGGCTTCCGCAGCTGGCAGAAGGCGCTTCTCGGTGCACTCTGCACACCGCATAAGATGCTTGCAAAACTGCAGGATGAGGGTAGGTTTACAGAGCTGATGGTAATGCAGGAGGAAATGAAGATGCTTCCTCTTGGAGACGTGTGGGCACAGTACTGTGAGAGCTGCGGTGTTGCGGCTGATTCCTCCTGGTTCAAGGTTATTGAAGAGTACGAAAAGAAGATCCTTCCTGAGCGTGCATAATGGATCGAAACGATCAAAAAACCTCGATTACACTGTAATCGAGGTTTTTTATGCAATCTTATCATATCATTCTACGACACAGCAGTGCTCGTGTCCGTAATAGGAGAGCAGCGCAATGACATCGTCATCGATTTCCTCTCCGCAGATAGCTGCGGGAATAGCAGGAGGACAACTGACTGCAGGAGCAGCAAGGATCTTGCCGCGACATTCGGAGATCGGGATCGTGACGTGCGGGGACAGCAGTGCCTCTCGGACAGACAGCACTGTCTTCGGATGCGGAAGCCTTGGCGGACGTGAGATGATGGGAGGACGCTGCTCCATGGAACAAAGCACCTTGTGCAGATGCGCATGTGTATGCTCCGGAATCTCGGGTGTCATCATCAGTACCACATGATCGGGATCATAGAATTCCGGTACGATACGGTGTGCCATCAAATGTGAGGCAACGTCATTACCTGTGTAACCGAAGGGCTTTGTATACAGTGTCAATTTCAGCGGCTCATTACCCACAAACTGAAATCCGTGATCGGCAAGTGATTGTTTCAGATCATCCAACCGCTCGCAATAGGAAGCGAGCTTCTGCGCATATCCCTCATAAAGATAACCGTTCAAACGGTCCAGGGAGGAAAGGATCACATAGGACGGGCTTGTCGATGCGAACAGCGACATTGCAGAGCAAGCCCACTCGCAAAGCGATGCATCCGCATCTTTTGCGATGTGGAGATACGCAGCCCCTGTCAGTGCGGGAAGTGTCTTGTGTGCGGAATCACAGCAAATATCCGCACCGTTTGTGATGGGATGCTGTGATTTTGGCAAGAAGCGAAGATAAGCACCGTGGGCGTTGTCGACAAGGAGCAGTGCACCGTGACGGTGACAGATCTTTGCAATGCCCGCAATGTCTGCAAGATTTCCGAGATAATCAGGACTCGTCAGATAAACGGCAGTCGGTGGTTGATCGGTGTCTGTGAAAAGTGATGCGACGTCATCGGGGGTGATCTTACAACAAAGCAGTCCCGTCTCGGATTGTGGGTAGACCCAACGGACCGGCAGGTCGAGCAATGCTGCTGCAGTCATAAAGACCTTGTGTGCATTTCTTCCGGCAGCGATCAAAGGCTGCCGGTGATTATTTTTTGCGTGCAAAAGCGCAAGATAGAGCATTGCCCGAATGGAAAGGGAGGAGCCTTCGGTGGAATACAGTGTTTTTTGTGTGGAAAAGAGTGTGCGTGCATTTTGCTGACTTTCTTCGATGATACCGTCGCTGTGATACAGCACATCTGCTCCATCGATTTCCGTGATGTCATGGGAAAAATCCCACGCGGTATCTATGGAGCACCCTTTATGACCGGGCATGTGCAGACGGAGCACATCACCCTTGGCGTATTCTGCAATAAAGTCGCAGATCGGTGTTTTCATCATGCTTCTTCGTCTTCCGCTTTTGCGGCTTCCAGCATGATCGCACATTCCATACGCTTTTTGAACAGCTCACAGCCGTATTTGTAGACACCCTTCACGGAGCCTGTTGCGTGATATGCGTTTGCCGCACAGCCGCCGGAGCAGTAAAGCCTTGCCCAGCAGTCACGGCACTCGGCACGTGCATACACATTGCATTCAGCAAATTCCTCTTGTGCGGCGGTGTTTTTGACACCGTCCCAGATATTGCCGAGCAAGTATTTTTCATCGCCGACAAACTGATGGCAGGGATACAGATCGCCCCAAGGTGTGACAGCCATATATTCGGTTCCCGAGCCGCATCCCGAGATACGTTTGTAGATGCAGGGACCGCCCTTCAAGTCGATCATGTAATGATAGAAGGTGAAGGGATCGCTTTCGCGGTGCTTTTGGAGCATCAGCTCCGCGAGCTGCTCATATTGAGAGAGAACGATCGGCAGATCTTCCTCTGTCAGCGCAGAGGGATCATCGGGTGCTGTAACGACGGGCTCCATGGACAGCTCGCGGAATCCAAGTGACAGCATTTCACGGATGTCCTCAAGAAAATCGGGGTTTGCGTGAGTAAAGGTTCCGCGCATATAATAGTCTTTGCCGCCGCGCGCGTTGACGAGCTTCTGGAATTTCGGAACGATCTTCTCCCAGCTTCCGTTTCCTGCATAGTCGACACGGTAACGATCATGGATGTGCTTCCTGCCGTCCAGAGAGAGAACGACATTAGAGCATTCGCGGTTTACAAAGTCGATGACATCGTCATCGATGAGCATACCGTTTGTGGTCAGTGTAAAGCGGAAATTCTTGTTGTACTGCTTTTCGATCGAACGTGCATATGCAACGAGCTGCTTCACGACATCAAAATTCATAAGAGGCTCTCCTCCGAAGAAGTCGACCTCAAGGTTACGGCGTGTACCCGAATTTGCAATCAACCAATCAAATGCCTGCTTACCGACCTCAAAGGACATCAGTGCGCGCTCCCCGTGGTATTTGCCTTGCGAAGCTAAGCAATAGGAGCAGTTGAGATTGCAGGTATGTGCAATGTGCAGACAGAGCGCCTTGACGACACCGGAGGTTTTTTGCTTCAGTGTATCGGCCATCGGTTCATAGGTATCTTCTGTGAAAAGCTGGCCCGCTTCCTCAAGCTCCCGGATCTGATCAATACATAAAAGGATCTCTTCCTCTGTGACCTCGCTGTTGTCGCGATATTTTTCGGATATGGAACGGAGAATCTCGTCCTTTGAGGCTGTTTTGTACATGTTGATGATGTCATATGCGACCTCGTCAACAACATGGACTGCGCCTGAGCAAACATCGAGAACGATATTCATCCCGCCAAGCTGATATGAATGGATCATAGTGTATATCTCCAATCTGAAATATAAGTGGCAAAAAAACACCGCTTCAAAACAGAAGCGGCGTTTTATGCTGTTTCATTACTTGTTGTTTTCGCACTTCTGGTTTGCGATACCGCAGCTGGTCTTGCAAGCGGACTGACAAGAGGTCTGGCATTCGCCGCAACCGCCGTTCTTTGTGCTCTTGCAAAGATTCTTGGTGTTCAGAGTCTTGATGTGCTTCATATTGAAATCCTCCAAATTAACAGTTTTTATTAGTATATCATATTTTTATTGAATTGTCAATGTATCATCCGCAGAAAATGCGTGATACATACAAGACCGTGTTAAAAACGCTTATTTCTGTGCGTCTTCTGCTTTTACGTCGACGGAACGGACCGCAGATTTGAGAAGGCGGATCTTCGTTGCATCGCGTGTGGTTTCGATAACCATAGTCTCTTCCTTGATGGAAACAACCTTGCCGATAATGCCGCCGGTCGTTGTGATCTCATCGCCTACCTGCAGATTGTCGCGCATATCCTTTGCTTGCTGCTCCTGCTTCTTCTGAGGCTTATAGAGGAAGAAATAAAAGATAATACCGCAAAATATGAGCGGGATCAGCATGGACAACAAGCCGCCGGGCGTATTTGTCTGTTGTTCGAGAAACTGAAACATGTTCTGTATTCCTTTCTGTGTTTGATTCAATACACCAATATTATACTATAAAAAAGGTGCTTTGACAAGGGTTTGCGGTAAATATTTGTAAATATTTTCCGGTATTCTCCGCTCTTATTCCTTTCGCTCCAGCAGAGGCTTAAGATATTGGCCTGTGTAGGAGGCATGGACTGCAGCGATCTCCTCCGGTGTTCCCGTGGCAACGATATAGCCGCCGCCTTCTCCGCCTTCCGGACCGAGATCGATGATATAATCGGCAGTTTTGATCATATCGAGATTGTGCTCGATGACGATTACGGAATTTCCGCCATCAACAAGTCTTTGGAGGACCTCGATCAGCTTTGCAACGTCTGCGGAGTGAAGACCTGTGGTCGGCTCATCCAGAATATAGACTGTACGCCCTGTTGCACGCTTGGACAGCTCTGTCGCAAGCTTGACACGCTGTGCTTCTCCGCCTGACAGCGTGGTAGAGGATTGACCGATCTTGATATAGCCGAGTCCGACATCGTAGAGCGTTTGCAGCTTTGCGGCAAGACGGGGAAGATTGGAGAAGAATGCAAGCCCCTCCTCTACCGACATATCAAGTACATCGGCAATGCTTTTTCCCTTGTAAGTACAGCTCAACGTGTCGCGATTGTAGCGTTTTCCCTTACAGACATCACAGGTGACGTAGACGTCGGGGAGAAAATGCATTTCAATACATTTCACACCGTCGCCCTCGCACGCCTCGCATCGGCCGCCCTTGACATTGAAGGAGAATCGACCTGCAGTGTATGCACGTTTCTTTGCCTCAACGGTTTGTGCAAAAAGATTACGAATATCAGTAAATAGTCCCGTATAGGTCGCAGGGTTGGAGCGCGGGGTACGTCCGATGGGGCTTTGATCGATCTGAATGACCTTGTCAAGCGCTTCCATGCCCTCGATCGTCTTATGCTTTCCGGGGTAGGTGATCGCTTTGTTCAGATTCTTGGCAAGTGACCGATAAAGGATGGCGTTGACAAGCGAGGATTTTCCGGAGCCCGATACCCCTGTGACACAGAGAAAGAGACCAAGCGGAAAATCGACGGTAACGTTTTTTAAGTTGTTTTCCGAAGCACCGACTACGTGCAGATGCTTTCCGTTTCCTGCGCGGCGGATCGATGGAACGGGGATCCGCTTTCTGCCTGAGAGATAATCTCCCGTGATCGATGCGGTGTTCGCCATGATCTCAGCAGGTGTTCCCTGTGCTACGATGGTGCCGCCGTGAATACCTGCTCCCGGACCGATGTCGACGATATAATCGGAGGAGAGCATCGTTTCCTCATCATGCTCGACAACGATCACGGAATTACCGACATCGCGCAGATGCTGAAGTGTTTTGATGAGCTTGCTGTTATCTCTTTGATGAAGACCGATGGAGGGCTCATCGAGAATGTAAAGAACGCCCATCAAGGAGGAGCCGATCTGTGTTGCAAGACGGATTCGCTGTGCTTCGCCGCCTGACAGAGTCCCCGCGCGGCGTGAAAGCGTCAGGTATTCCAAGCCGACATTGACAAGGAATCCGAGTCTTTCGCGGATCTCCTTGAGGATCTCGGTCGCAATCTGAGATTCGGTATCGGTCAGATGAAGACCGTTTACAAACTGCAGCGCTTCCATGACGGAGAGCGCGCAGAATTCGTCAATGCTTTTCCCACCGACGGTGACAGCGAGGATCGCGGGATTCAAACGGCGCCCCTTGCATTTTGGACAGGGGGTATCATCTACAAACTGATCGTAATAATCGGATTTTTCCCAATTCATGCGCTCAGTAACCTTCGCGATCACGCCCTCCCAGGGCATCATCTTCCGCTGCACACGTGTATCAAAGGAACGGGTGATGTCATACATTTCGCCTCCCGTTCCCCAAAGGAGTGCGTTCAGTGCCGCCTCAGAGTAATCCTTGATGGGGGTTTTCAGATCAAAACCGTATTTTTCTCCGACTGCATCGAAGATGGGACGGGACCATGTGCTGTCCTCAAGAGACTTGAATCCGTTGACATTGATCGCACCGTCTGCAAGGGAAAGCGAGTGATCGGGGATGACCTTGTCGGGGTTGATGACGCGCATCTCGCCGATACCTGCGCAGTGTTCACACGCACCGATGGGATTATTGAAGGAAAACATGCGCGGTGCGAGCTCGCCGATCGAGAAATTGTGCTCCTCACAAGCATAGCTTTGAGAGAACGCCATTTCTTCGGCAAACGGTTGTCCGTTCGGCGCGAGGGTCTCCGGAATCTCAGGCAGGGAAATGACCACGTTGCCGTCTGTCAGGTGCAGAGCGGCCTCCACAGAATCGGAGAGACGGGAACGGATGTCGGGCTTCATAACAAGACGGTCCACAACGACCTCGACGGTATGCTTTTTATTTTTGTCAAGAGAGATCTCCTCTGAGAGTTCATACATGCTTCCGTCGACACGAACTCGCACATATCCGCTTTTCTTGGCATCCTCAAAGATCTTTTCGTGCATACCCTTTTTGCCCTTGACAACGGGAGCAAGCACCAAAAATCTGGTGCGCTCCGGGAGCTCGCAGATCTTATCAAGGATCTGATCAATTGTTTGCTGGCGGATCTCCTTACCGCAAATGGGACAGTGCGGGATACCGATACGTGCATAAAGCAGACGCAGATAGTCGTAGATCTCCGTAACGGTACCGACGGTGGAACGCGGGTTTTTGG
This sequence comes from Clostridia bacterium, assembly GCA_017414385.1. Classification (GTDB taxonomy): domain Bacteria; phylum Bacillota; class Clostridia; order Oscillospirales; family CAG-272; genus RGIG3925. The sequence continues at coordinate 19,384 of JAFQMO010000117.1, read as the reverse complement.
AGGTCGTTTTCTGATCGATGGAGATCGCTGGTGAAAGACCTTCAATGGAATCAAGCTCGGGCTTGTCCATTTGTCCAAGGAACATTCGGGCGTAGGACGAAAGTGATTCTACAAAACGGCGGTGACCTTCTGCGTAGATCGTATCAAAGGCAAGAGATGATTTTCCCGAGCCTGACAGTCCCGTGAAAATAACGAGCTTGTCACGCGGAATGGTCAGGTCGATGTTTTTCAGGTTGTTTACGCGAACTCCTTTCGCGCTTAAATATTGTGATGGCAAATCGGTTGCTCCTTTTTATTTTGGAATGATTAACGGGATTTTGGGGCTGCGGCTTTGATCTCATTGATCCTGTCACGGAGATATGCAGCGCGCTCAAACTCAAGATTTTTCGCGGCAAGCTTCATTTCCTGTGTCAGTTCGGTGATCAATGCATCGCGCTCCTCTGCAGAAACAGGGACAGTGCCGCCCTTTCTTGCATGCTTTCCTTTGGCGGAAGCAGCGGCAATGTCGTCCTTTGCACGCAGCTCAATGACGTCTCGGATGGGCTTGACGATTGTTTTGGGTGTGATGTTGTTTGCCTCGTTGTAAGCCATTTGTACACTGCGCCGTCGGTTGGTCTCATCAATGGCGGCACGCATGGAGCGTGTGACCGTATCAGCATACAGAATGACCTTGCCGCCTGCGTTACGTGCGGCACGTCCGATGGTCTGTACGAGTGAAGTCTCAGATCGAAGAAGACCTTCCTTGTCTGCATCAAGCACGGCGACGAGCGAAACCTCCGGAATATCGATACCCTCTCTGAGCAGGTTGATGCCCACAAGAACATCAAAGACACCGAGTCGCAGGTCACGCAGGATCTCTGTCCTTTCGATCGTTTCTACGTTATGGTGAATATATCGGACACGGATGCCGTTGGTCTCAAAGTATTCTGTGAGATCTTCGGCCATCTTTTTGGTCAGTGTTGTGATGAGAACACGTTCTCCCTTTTCCGCACGGATACGGATCTCGCCGAGCAGATCGTCGATCTGTCCTTCGATCGGACGAACTTCAACCTCGGGATCGAGAAGACCGGTCGGACGGATCAGCTGCTCGACCTGTTGGCTTGCGTGTGTCCGTTCGTATTCGCTCGGTGTTGCACTGACGAAGATCGTTTGTCTGCGTTTTGCTTCAAATTCTTCAAAAAACAGCGGACGGTTGTCGAACGCGGAAGGAAGACGGAAGCCGTAGTCGACAAGATTCTGCTTTCTTGCGCGGTCACCGCCGCTCATACCGCGGACCTGCGGCAGTGTCACGTGGGATTCGTCCACAAACAGAAGAAAATCGTCGGGAAAGAAATCAAGCAGAGTGTAGGGGGTGGAGCCCGGCTCTCTACCGCTCATGACACGGGAGTAGTTTTCAATACCGGAGCAGAAGCCGATCTCTCTCAGCATCTCCAGATCATAGCGGGTACGCTCCTCAATGCGCTGTGCCTCAATGAGCTTGTTTTGTGCACGGAAGAATTCCACTCGCTCCAGCATCTCATCCTCGATCTTATCAAAGGCCTGCTCTCGTTTTTCGTCGGAAACAGCATAATGCGTTGCGGGGTATATCGGGTAGTAGGTCAGGTTTTCGGTGACCTCACCCGTCACTACATGGATGAGTGATACACGGTCGATCTCGTCGCCGAAAAATTCAATGCGGACTGCTTTATCCTGCATGGAGGCCGGGAACACATCAACGGTGTCTCCCCGTACACGAAACTTATCTCTGGAAAAACTGAAATCATTGCGGTCATAGCTGATACGGATCAGCCTTTCGATCAATTCGTCGCGGCTCATCTGCAATCCGGGCCGAACGCCGAGCAGCAGGTTTTTGTATTCGTTTGGATCGCCGAGAGAGTATATACAGGATACGCTGGAAACGATGATGACGTCTCGTCTCTCAAGCAGACTGGAGGTTGCGGAATGACGGAGCATATCGATCTCATCGTTGATCATGGAGTCCTTTTCGATATACATGTCCTTTCCCGGGATGTACGCCTCGGGCTGATAATACTCGTAATAGGATACGAAATATTCGACAGCATTATGCGGAAAGAACTCGCGGAATTCCGAGCAAAGCTGCGCCGCAAGCGTTTTATTATGAGCCAGAACGAGTGTTGGACGGTTCATACGGGCAATAACGTTTGCCATGGTAAAGGTTTTGCCCGAGCCTGTAACACCGAGCAGCGTTTGATCCCGCATGCCTGCCTCGATTCCTGCACAAAGCAGATCGATCGCCTGCGGCTGATCGCCGGTCGGACGATAGTCGCTGACGAGATGAAATTTCCCGTCGCGCAGCGGCATACCTGCTTTGACAGCATCCGTTGCCTTACCCATTTGAACACCCTCCTCATCTATCTGAAATGAAACATTTGTTTTCCTTAATTATAACACGAATCTTTTTTTTACGCAAGTGTTTTATCCAAAAAACACGAAAATCCCGCGTATTCCACGATTCCAAAAAAACGACCGCCGAGGTGGTAAAGCCATCGGCGGACTGATGTATGATCAAAGCATATCCTTGATAATTTCAGCAAGAATGCGGACACCGCGATTGATCTCGTCATCGGAGGGCATCGAGTAATTCAAGCGGAAGGAGTGGGATCCTGCGGTTTCGTCACAGTTGAATGCGACACCGGGAACGACAAATACCAAGGCTTCCTTTGCACGGTTGATGAAGGTGGTCGGATCGATCGAATCGGGAAGCGTACACCACAGGAAAAGGCCTCCCTCGGGACGTGTGAACTTGACACAGTCGGGCATCTCGCGATCCAGAGCATCAAGCATGACCGTTGCCTTGTGCTTGTAAAGCGCACGGATGTTTGCAATATGTGCATCCAGGTCGTAGCGTGTAATGTACTCTGCGCAGATCATCTGGAAGAAAATATTGGTATGAACGTCCTCGACCTGCTTTGCAACAACGATCTTGGAAACAAGATCTCCGTGTGCACACAAAAAGCCGACACGCATACCGGCGGAAAGGATCTTGGAGAAGGATCCGCAATAGATGACACGACCGTCGGTATCCATGCTCTTGATGGTGGGGATCTTCTCTCCCGCGAAACGAAGCTCGCCGTACGGATTGTCCTCGATGATGACGATATCATACTTTTGCGCAAGTGCATATACCGCACGTCTCTTCTCAAGGGACATGGTAATACCCGCGGGATTGTGGAAGGTCGGGATCAGATAGAGAAGCTTTGTGCGCGGATTGCTTTTCAAGGCTTCCTCCAGAGCGGTAACGGAAATGCCGTCATCCTCAAGCTCGACACCGACAATGTTTGCACCAAGAGAGCGGAACGCATTGAGTGCGCCGATGAAGCTGGGGTTTTCCGCGATAACGGTGTCACCCTCGTTGCAAAGAACCTTACAAGCCAATTCAATCCCCTGCTGACCGCCCGATGTGATGATAGTGCTGTCAAAATCGGCGCCGACGGAAAAGCGTTCCCTGAGTCTTTCGGAAACGAGTGTGCGAAGCTTGGGATAGCCTTCGGTTACGGAATACTGGAGCGCCGCATTTGCACTGTTTCTGAAAATATCTGCGGAAATATCTGCAATGGCATCAACGGGGAAGGACTCCGGTGCGGGATTTCCTGCCGCAAAGGAGATCGCGCCGGGAGTGCCGAGACTTTTGAAGATCTCACGAATGGCAGAGGGCTTCATATCGCGGATCTTATCGGAATACTTGAAATTCATATACATTTCCTCCTTGATCAGTCCTGATACTGATAACCCGCTTCGAATGCCGCGAGGTTGACATCAAGGAACTTGGCGGGGACGGTCGTTTTGAGGATCTCGAGCCATGTTTCCTTTTTGATGGATGTACGGCGCGCGAGGATGCCGATCAGAACGACGTTTGCTGCTTTTATGGTACCTGCCTGCTTTGCCATACCAATGGCATCGGCAGCGATCAGGGTTGCTTCCTTTTCGATTTTTTCAAAGAGCTTCTCGGGATATTTGGCAGCGCCGGTGATTACGGGCATCGGATCGATGCACTGTGTTCCTGCGATCATGATACCGTCCTTTTTCAGATACGGCAGTGCGCGGTAAGCCTCAAGCTGCTCAAATGCCAGAATGATATCAGCCTCGCCTTCTCCGATGATGGGAGAATAGACCTTTTCGCCGTATTTTACATATGTAACGACGCTTCCTCCTCGCTGGCTCATGCCGTGTACCTCGGAGACCTTGACGTCATAGCCCTCATGAACAAGAACATTGCCGAGGATACGGCTGGCAAGCAGGGTTCCCTGTCCGCCGACACCGACGATCATAATATTGGTGGTTGTATTCATATGCAGTATCCTCCTTTAATTCTCAACCTTCCGGATTGCATGGAAGGGGCAAATGCCGACACAGAGTCCGCAGCCGTTACACTGATTTTCGTCGATGACGATCGCTCCGTTCTCCGTGCGGGAGATCGCGGGACAACCAAGCTTCATACAGAGACCGCACTTGCGGCAGTCATCGGAAACGGTACAGTGTCCGGTGTATTTGACGGTCTTTAGGAGAGCACAGGGGCGCTGTGCGATGACAACGGCGGGAGCATCCAGCGCAAGAGCCTCCTTGACTGCTGCTTCAAATGCTTTGACATCAAAGGGATCTGCGACAGTAACATGATCGATGCCGACAGCGTGGCACAGCGCAAGCAGGTCGACCTGCTTGGTTGCTTCGCCGCGGATGGTTTTACCGGTCGTGGGATTGTCCTGATGTCCGGTCATGCCGGTAATGGAATTGTCAAGGATGATAACGGTGTTGATACCCTGATTATATACAATGTCGATCAGACCCGTGATACCGGAATGCATGAAGGTGGAGTCGCCGATAACGGAAACAAGCTTCTTTGCAAACGCATCGCCGCGTGCCTTTGCCATACCGAGCGCACCGGAAACGGAAGCACCCATACAGACGGTCGTATCGACAGAAGCAAGCGGTGCTACCGCACCGAGTGTGTAACAGCCGATGTCACCGGAAACGGTCAGCCCGAGCTTCTTGAGTACATAGAAGGTACCTCTGTGAGGACAACCTGCACACATGACAGGAGGACGGTTGGGGATCGCATCAATCGAAGCACATGCCGCGGGCGCCTGTCCGAGGATCACAGAAGCGATCATTGCGGGTGTGTATTCACCGAGCAGGGTGAAGCATTCCTTGCCGTGTACGGAAAGACCGATCGTGCGGCAGTGGTTCTCGATCACGGGATCAAGCTCTTCAATGACATAGACCTCGTCGCACTGTGCGGCAAACGCGCGCAGCTTTTCCGTGGGAAGCGGATAGACCATGCCGAGCTTGCAGTAGCTGACGTTGTCGCCGAGCGCCTCATGTGCATACATGTCGGCAATGCCGTCTGTGATGACACCGATCTTCTTTCCGCCGACTGTTTTCTCGGTGGCGGTGATGACATTCAAATCGGTTGTTTCCGCAAAGGAGGCAAGCGCCGCCATGCGATTTTCCACATCGATGTGCCGTTTCTTTGCGTTTGCGGGCATCATGACGTACTTTGCGATATTCTTTTCATAATCCTTCAGACCGACATCTGTTCTGTCCGCTGTTTCAATAAGACTCTGCGAATGGGATACTCGTGTGGAGAGACGCAGAAGAATAGGTGTATCGTATTCTTCGCTGAGCGCAAAGGCTGCCTTTGTATAAGCCAGACACTCTGCAGAATCCGCAGGCTCAAGCATAGGGAGCTTTGCGGCTTGCGCATAGTGACGGGAATCCTGCTCATTTTGAGAGGAGTGCATGCCGGGATCATCTGCAACGGCAATGACAAGACCGCCGCCGACACCGGTATAGGATGCGGTGAACAGCGGGTCTGCCATGACATTCAGACCAACGTGCTTACAGCAGGTCATTGCGCGCGCACCGCCGATGGATGCGCCGATCGCAACCTCACACGCAACCTTTTCATTGGGAGACCATTCGACGTAGACATCTTCCTTTGGGAAAGTCGCCATGACCTCTGTGATTTCTGTGCTGGGGGTTCCGGGATAGGACGCGACAACGCGCACGCCTGCCTCGTATGCACCGCGCGCAACGGCGGCGTTACCGATCATAAGTTGTTTCATATGTTTTTCCTCTTTGTATGTGTGGTTGATTTTGAATCGGATGGATGATGCGATCAATATAGAGTGTCAGCCTTTGATCTGTTGTTCGACAAGAGAAGTGCCGCAATAGATCTCGCGCAGCTTCGGCTTCTCGATCTTTCCTGTGGGATTTCTGGGGACAGCTGCAAAAATGTATTTGCGCGGACGCTTATAACGCGGAAGACCGACACAGAAATCGGCGATCTCCTCCTCGGTAAGTGTCATATCCTCGCGGACCTCGATGATCGCTGCTGCGATCTCCCCCAAGCGCTCGTGAGGAAGACCGATGACCGCAACGTCCTTGACTGCCTCGTGACGGCGGATGAAATTCTCGATCTGAACGGGGTAGAGGTTTTCTCCGCCGGTGATGATGACGTCCTTCTTTCGGTCAACGAGGTAGATGAAGCCATCCTCATCCTCCTCTGCCATGTCGCCTGTAAAGAGCCAACCGTCACGCAGGACCTCGTTTGTAGCCTTTTCGTCATTGTAATAGCAGGTCATGACACCGGGGCCCTTAACGCAGAGCTCACCGACTTCGCCTGCATTAACGGGATCGCCGTTTTCATCGGCGATCTTGACCTCCCAGCCAAAGCCTGCCTGTCCGATCGCACCGACCTTGTGGATGTTCTCAACACCCAAATGGACACAGCCGGGACCGATGGACTCGGACAGGCCGTAGTTGGTGTCGTATGCCTGCCCCGGGAAAATGCTCTGCCAACGGCGGATCAGAGAGGGAGGGACGGGCTGCGCGCCGATATGCATCAGGCGCCATGCGGAAAGATCGTAATCAGAGAGCTTGAGTGCACCGCGATCAATCTCATCGAGAATGTCCTGTGCCCACGGCACAAGGAGCCAAACAAGGGTACATTTTTCATCGGATGCGGCACGCAGGATCCACTCGGGGTTGGTACCCTTGAGAAGAACAGCCTTGCTGCCGGAGAGCAACGAACCGAACCAGTGCATTTTTGCACCTGTATGGTAAAGCGGGGGAATACAAAGGAATACATCGTCCTTTGTTTGTCCGTGGTGTGCCTGTTCACAGGCGGCAGAATGAGAAAGACTGCGGTGCTTGTGAAGGATCGCCTTTGGGAATCCTGTGGTGCCCGAGGAGAAATAGATGACGCCGTCATCATCATCGGAAAGCGGGATGTCGGGTGCTTTTTTTGAGCAGAAGCCGATCATACGGTCATAGCTGTCTGCAAAGGACGGACATTCCTCACCGACATAGAAGAGATTTCTGACGTCGGGGATCCGATCGCAGATCTCCTCGATACGTCCGATAAATTCGGGACCGAATACGAGCATGGAGCAATCCGCCTTGTTCAGGCAGTAACGGATCTCCTCTGCCGTATAACGGTAATTAAGCGGTACGGCAAGCGCGCCCGTTTTCAGAATTCCAAAATAAACGGGAAGCCATTCGATCGAGTTCATCATCAGAATCGCTACCTTATCACCGCGGCGGATACCGCGTGTCAGGAGGAGATTGGCGAAACGGTTTGCCTTATCGTCAAAGGTCTTCCACGTGATCTCGCGGCGGAAGGGTTGGCCTACCTCCGGCTGGATCAGAGAATAATCGCGCCAGGTAATGCGCGATGTAGGTTCAAAATTAGGATTGATCTCAACAAGTGCGACATCGTTGGGATACAATTCTGCGTTTTTTACAAGTAGATCAGTAATTGGCATTTGTTTTTCCATTGAAGAGACAGCCCTTGCTGTCATCTCGATATCCTTTCCTTCGGGTCATGCGGGAGTATATACGTGAGACATTCTGCGAGGATGCGTATGGCATTTCCGGCAGCATGATTTGTCAAGTATTCTATTATTATAGCACTTGCGTGTCTGTTTGTCAAGCATCGTGTCCTATTCCGACGAAAAAGGAAAGACCTCGCAGAAAATCTGACAATATGGGGCGGGTTGACAAACCGTTTGGTCCATGATATAATGGGACAAAGACATCTAAACAGAGCGGCTTTTATAATATGTCAGCTGTATAACGATACACATACAGATGTATATCGTTATACAAAGGAGGAAATATGAAGTACCTGACGTCATTTTCTCTTCCCGGAGAACGTGCAGAGGCGAAATATCTGCTTTCCAACAGAAAGCTTGATATGAGTTGCTATGCGACAAACAATGTATATCCGTTTAAGCTTTTTCCGCAAAAGAGACTGACACATATCACATTTGAGCCCCTGACGATTTTTTATGGCGGGAACGGCTCCGGAAAATCCACACTTTTGAATCTGATCGCCGAAAAATGGCATCTGCACCGCTTGTGTTCCTTTCAGAGAACGCCTTTCTTTGATGACTATCTCTCGTTGTGTGAGGGAGAGGGAGATCCGTCGCGGTATTCTTCTATCATTACAAGTGATGCGGTGTTTGATTATTTGCTTGATCTGCGCGCGATCAATGACGGTGTCGATCGGAACAGAAACGCTGTTTTTGAGGAGTGGAGGCAGCGCAGTGACCCGAATGCGCATATGCAGCTGCGTTCTCTTGAGGAATATGAGGAATTCAAGGAATTTCTTGAGGCAAAGCGCTTGTCCATGAACAAGTACACCGAACGCCGTATCGCAAGAAATGTGATCGGCAGATCCAACGGTGAGAGCGCTTATGCTTATTTTACCGAGCTGATCAAGGAGGATGCACTGTATCTTCTCGATGAACCGGAAAACAGTCTTTCGGCAGAGCTGCAGCAAAGACTTGCGCAGTTTTTGGAGGATTCCGTCCGCTTTTTCGGATGTCAGCTTGTGATATGTACACACTCTCCGTTTTTGCTTTCGCTGAAGGGGGCGCGGATCTATAATCTTGACCACTCTCCTGTCGACGTATGCAGATGGACCGAGCTTGGAGCGGTGCAGGCGTATCGATCGCTGTTCGTTTCCCGATCTTCTGATTTTGAGTCTACATAAGTAAAGCGTTACACATACATATGTGTAACGCTTTACACTTGTTTGGGGATGACACGGCTTCTTCGATTTTTTACGTATTGGAGAACAGCTCTTGTGAGGTTTGCAGTACCGCATAGGATCAGAAACCAACCGAAGGATTGCTTTGCGTGTGCAGGGTTGCTTTGTGCGGCAAGATTACAGCCTAAGAAAACGCCTGCTGCGGCACTGAAGATGATCGTATAGAGATAGGATTGCGGAATTCTTTGTTTTTTTCGGTGATGGGTATATGCACACAGCGCTGAAACGATAAAAAAGCCAAGGTTCAGTCCTTGCGCGGCATGCGGCGGTATATTGCGTACCAGAATGAACCAGATGACAAGAAGTCCGCCTCCGCCGATCCCCATGCCGGAAAGGCATGCGACGGCAAAAGCGACAAACAGATCAAAAATAAACAAATGCTTCACCTCGCCTTCAGGAGGGGAATGCCATTCGGTATCCCGAGAACAGCAGGAGCAGTGTAAAGAGAAGATCCACGGTTTTTGGCTTGATGCGATCGAGCAGATGTGCGCCGATGAGTCCTCCGGGAATCGCACCGAGAATGCACGGGATCCATATAGAGGGACCTGCACCGTCAAATGACAGAAGCCCTTTTGTGACATAAAGGGTGAGGGAGAGCAGTGACAGCGGAATCATGCAGACCAGTGCTGAGGCATACGCATTCTTGCCCGATGCGGAGGTATCTTCGCTTGAGATCCTTGTGTGGATCCTTTTCAGGATGGGGATCAAAAGGATCCCTCCTCCTGTTCCGAAGAATCCGTTGGCAAATCCCGCACAAAAGCCCGCAACAGGGATGAGTATCGGCAAAAGCAATGTTCTCGGTGTAAAAAAAGGATGTTTCATGTGATTCTCCTTGGACAAAAATCATGGAAGGTCTTGTAATTTTACGAAATCTTTGCTATAATATTATGGATAACATACAATATTTTTGAAAGAACGGGCAAAAACAGTATGCGGCGTTTTTTCAATTTCATACATCCAATCGAATTTCCCGATAAGGAGGCCTCATTTTGGCAGAACAGAAAAAGAAAACGGCGAGCGGAAAAACCACCGCGAAAAGAACGGCCGCAGACTCTGACGCAAGAAGAAATGCAAGCACATCAAAAAACAAGAACACAGGTGCTTCCGCAAAAAGCAGATCTTCTCAAAAAGACAAGAAAACAAATGCAAGGGCAACGGAAAATACAGCGCAGACTCCGACGCCCCAACAGAACAATACACTGCCGTATATGCTGCAGCTGTCGCTTTTGGTTGTCTTGGGCGTGTTCCTTGCAGCATGCTTGCTGATCCCTTCCTTGACGGGTGTGGTCGGTGAGTTTTTGCATGATGCTTCGCTCGGTCTTTTCGGGTGTGCTGCGTATGCGATCCCGATCTTGATACTGATCGGTGCGTGTTTTTTGAAAAAGGATATGGAGTATCATGCGCAGCGGCATAAGTTTGTGTTCGGTACACTGTTGGTTGCCTTGATCGGTGTACTGTTCCATGTTGCAGTGTGGAACGATGCCCGTTTTGCGGTTGACGGTGCATGGAGGTTTGTCTGTGCACTGTACAATGCAGGTGTCTCGTTATGCGGCGGCGGTGTGATCGGTGGACTGATTGCATTCGTGCTTCGTTTTACAGGTCCTGTCGGAACGCTTTTGATCACTTGTATTGCTGTATTGATGTTTGCACTGTTCTTTGTCGGTATGACACCGAAATCCCTTTATATCACCGTTATGTACAAGCTCTACAAGCGCAGAGAACGGCGAGAAGCATACCTTGCTTCGATGGAGCCGGAAATGGAGGAACGGCGCGCTGCAATGGATGCAAAGGAGCAGGAGCTGCATCGGATGCGCAGAGAGGCTACGGAAAAGCAGCGTCTGGAAAGGGAACAGCGCCGTGCACAGCAGACGTCGTCCAAGCACCGCAAAAATGCGATCGATAAAAACATTTATGCTACGGATGCAGAATATGCAGAGTCCGGAATACCTGTTGCAGAGGAGCCTGTGTCTGCTGTCGAAGAAAGCGGTGTGATCTCAGATGCGGAAGCGGTACAGTCACCCGATGAAGCAGCATATGCAGCGGCAGAAACGGATGTACAGCAGGCATTGGAGGCGGGCGATCTGACAGAGGGAGACAGCGAAGGATCTGCTCGCACAGAGATCCTGCATCCGGAGCAGGAACCGGTATCTGCTGCGATTCCCGCAGAGGAGATCGATCTTGCGTCAATTTTCCAAACACCCGAGGACAAAACACTTCTTGAAAAATACGGTCCCTCTGCAGCATCAGAGGATCCTTATGCTGACCGTTCTGCCGAGATCGAGCTTGCGGTTACCAAGACCTCTCTCGATGAGTCCGGCGCGGCTGTCATGACAGACGGTGCAGAGGGTGCTGCTGTGAGTACCGACGCGGAGGATGCACAGTCACTTCTGCAGTCGCTCGGTGCGATGTACGGAACACCTGCGGCACAGCCTGAGCCTGTAGTGCCGGAATACGTATTTCCGCCGATCACTCTCTTGAAAAAGGATACCTCAATGCAGTCAGAGGATGTTGCGGACGAGCTTGAAGAGAATGCGGCAAAGCTGACGGACATTCTTCGCAGCTTCAATGTCAAAACCCGAATCGTGAACGTATCCCGCGGTCCTACCATTACACGGTATGAGTTGCAGCCCGAGGCGGGAACCCGTGTGCGCTCTGTTGCCAATCTGGTCGATGATATCGCACTTGGACTTGCGGCGGACGGTGTTCGTATCGAGGCACCGATCCCGGGAAAGAGCGCGATCGGTATCGAGGTACCCAATCATTCTGTTTCCACTGTATACATTCGGGATCTGATCGACAGCGATGCGTTCCGTACCTCCAAGAGCAAGCTTACCACCTGTCTCGGTATGGACGTTGCGGGATCTCCGATCTATCTGGATGCCGCAAAGATGCCCCATCTTCTGATCTGCGGTGCGACAGGTATGGGTAAATCCGTATGTATCAATTCGCTGATCGTTTCCATGCTCTACAAGGCAACACCTGATGAGGTGAAGCTGATCCTGATCGACCCGAAAAAGGTCGAATTGAACATATACAGCGGTATTCCGCATCTGCTCGTTCCCGTTGTATCCGACCCCAAGAAGGCGGCAGGTGCGCTTCATTGGTCGGTGACAGAAATGGAGCGTCGGTTTGAGTTGATCGAGGATGTCGGTATGCGTGACATCAAGGGATATAATGAAATTACAAAGAACGATCCCGAGAAGGAGTATTTGCCTCAGATCGTCATTATCATCGATGAGCTTGCGGACCTGATGATGACAGCTCCCGATGACGTAGAGGAATCGATCTGCCGGCTTGCACAGAAGGCGCGGGCAGCGGGTATGCATTTGATCATCGGTACGCAGCGTCCTTCTGTTGACGTTATTACAGGTCTGATCAAAGCCAATATCCCCTCGAGAATCGCATTCCGTGTGTCGAGCCAAATGGATTCCCGTGTCGTTCTGGATTCGGTCGGCGCGGAAAAGCTGATCGGACGCGGCGATATGCTGTATTCTCCGGTTGGCTCGCCCAAGCCTCAGCGTGTACAGGGCTCGTTTGTGTCCGAGAATGAGATCGATCAGATTACCACCTTTTTGAAGAAAACGGCGGGACATGCCGAATATGCGGACGATGTTATCGCTATGATCGAGAAGGAAGCGGCAATGTGTGGTCAAAAGAAGGGTGGACGCGGATCCGATCCCGATGAATTTGACGGAGAAGGTATTTCCGATGATCCGATGCTGAAAAATGCGATCGAGCTTGCTGTCGAGAGCGGAAAGATCTCAACATCGCTGATTCAGCGCAGGCTTTCTCTTGGATACGGCCGTGCAGCAAAGCTGATCGACCGTATGGAGCAGATGGGATATGTCAGCGCGCCTGAGGGACAAAAGCCACGACAGGTACTGATCACCAAAGAACAGTATATGGAGATGGTATTGCGGCAGGAGGATATTGTCTGAGAGAGGGAATCCTGCTTTTTCATACCGAAAGAAAGGAAGCTTTTCTTTACGAAAAGCGTGATCGCAGAAAATGGGATTGTTTATTACATTGGACGGACTTGATGCATCGGGAAAGGAAACACAATCGGTGATTCTGGCGTCAGCACTCAGAGAAAAGGGATACCGTGTCAAGGAGCTTTCTTTTCCGATGTACGGAGAAAAGAGTGCTGTGGCGGTAGAGATGTACCTTGGCGGTATGCTCGGAGAAAAACCGGAGGATACGAATGCTTATGCGGCATCAACCTTCTTTTCCGTGGACCGATATATCTCATACCGTACGGATTGGCAGAAGGATATTGCGGATCCCAATACCGTTGTTATCTCCAACCGGTATACAACGGCCAATGCCGTGCATCAGCTTTCCAAGCTGCCAAAAGAGCAGTGGGAGACGTTTCTTGCATGGCTTTGGGAATTTGAATTCGGGAAGCTTGGGTTGCCCGTTCCCGATGTGATACTGTATCTGGAGATGCTCCCGGAGATCTCTATGCAGCTGCTTTCCAAGCGCAGTGCGGAAACGGGAAGACGGCAAGATATTCACGAAAAATCAGCAGACCATTTGATCAAGAGCTATGAGGCAGCCATGTATGCCTCTGATACACTGGGCTGGAACCGTATCCGTTGCTATGCGGAGAATGCTCCAAGACCGATCCCTGAAATTCATGAGGAGATTATGGGATATGTTTTGCCAAAACTGAGATAAGGACGGCAAATTTTGTAAAAAGAATGTGAAAGCTTTTCTGCTTTTATGTTTTTTTGATCGATTGATGGTATAATGTAGGTGTGGTATTCGATTTGCAATGAAAGAGATGCGGCTGCTTTGGTAACGGTACTGCAGATAGAAGGCGTAGTTGCCGGCATAAGCAGCGAATACCGTAAGGAGCCTTTCGGAAACGAAAGAAGGAGACAATCATGATTTATGTTTTTTTGGCAGATGGATTTGAAGAGGTTGAGGCATTGTGTCCGATCGACCTTTTGCGGCGCGCAGGTGCCGATGTCAGACTCGTCGGTGTGACGGGGAGGATGGTGGAGGGGGCGCACGGGATCCGTATGGAAACGGACCTTTCGGCGGATGAAATGGTACTCGACCGTTCCCTTGAGATGATCGTTCTCCCGGGAGGAATGCCCGGCACGGCCAATCTGGATGCATCGGCAGCTGTAAATGATGCGATCCGTTTTGCGGCGGAAAGAGGCATCACGATCGGAGCGATCTGTGCAGCACCGATGGTTCTCGGTAAACGGGGATATTTGTCCGGACGGACAGCCGTGTGCTATCCCGGATTTGAAAAGTACCTGACGGGTGCCAATATATCCGCAAAGTCTGTTGTTGCAGATGAGAATTTTATCACCGCAAAGGGAATGGGGGTTGCACACCTCTTTGGCCTGGAGCTTGTCGGTGCGATGTTCGGCGAGGATGCGGTCGAGGAATTGAAGCAGTCTACAATGATGTGAGATCAAACTACACTGAGGGGCAAGTATGGTGAATAAAGCGAGATATGCCGAGATTCGTACAAGGAAAAACGAGATCCGTGCACAATATCGGGAAAAGAGAGCCGCACTCACGGCGGATATCCGACACGAATATGATGAGAAGATCTGTGCGCTGTTTTTAAGCTCGATCACGTACCGTTTTGCAAAAGCACTGCTTCTGTATGCGCCTCTTGAGGGGGAGATCGATTGTATGCCGATTGCCCGTCGGGCGCTTGAGGATGGAAAGCTTGTTGCGTTCCCGCGGTGCGGAAGCGAAGAGGGACGGATGGATTATCACGTGGTGAGCTCACTTGACGAGCTTGAAAGCGGGACTTATGGAATCTTAGAGCCTTCGTCTGATGCGCCTGTCTGTGATTTTTCCGCGCAGGGGAATCTTATGCATCCTGTCTGCATTGTTCCGGGACTCGTTTTTGATACGGACGGTTACCGTGTCGGATATGGAAAGGGCTATTATGACCGTTATCTTGCGTCGTTTACCGGTGTCCGTGTCGGTCTTGTATATACGGATTTTCTGCTTCCGCAGATTCCGCGCGGAAGATATGACCTCGCAGTGGACATACTTGTGACAGAAAAAGGAGTTCGAGCCGTTCATGCAAACTAAAAGCAGATTTCTGATCCCCCTGCTTCCGTTGTTCAGCATTGCTTTTCTTGTTGTTTCCGGATACATCGATACGGAGCGCCTGATGGGAACACGGGATGCATATTTGTCTTTTGTAATATTGCAGCTATTGGGTTTTGTTCTGCCGACGGTTTTTTTCTGTAAGGCACGCGGAGAAAACTATATCTTTCGCATGAAGCTGCGTTTGTTTGGCTTGGAAAAGACTGTTTTTTTGATCTTTTCCGTGCTTGTTATGATCTGTGCAATGATGGCAATGGAGTTGTTTTTACGCAATTTCGGTATTTCTGACGGCTTATATGCGCACAGTGTCTTCAGAATATACGGACGAACACTTCCTGAGCTGGGTTCCAATATTTACGATACCCTGTATACGATGGTCGTGTTTGCGATTTTGCCTGCTGCAACGGAGGAGTTGCTCTTCCGTTCGGTGCTGTATACGGAATATGAGCATCTCGGCGCACCTGCTGCAATTGTTTTGACGTCTCTTTTGTATAGCCTCCTCGGGATGAGCGTTGTTTCGTTGGTTCCGTCTTTTGTCGGCGGATTGTTTTTGGGGTTCTCACTGTACATCACGCAGTCGGTGCTTGCGCCGTTTGTCATTCACGTGGTTTATAATTTGTACTGTCTCTTTTTGGAGGAGTACGTGTGGGCATTTATATCCAAGCCGGAGAATGAGATTTTTTTCGTCTTTTTGCTGATCACGCTGATGCTGATTTCTGCGATCATGATGATGTCACAGGCGGAGCGTGTCATTTACGACAAGGGAATACGGAAGTTGCCGATGCCGGAATATGCTGAGCGCTTTCGCTCAAAGAAGAAAACCGCGATATGGAAGGGTGCATTGGGGGCATTTGTCTCCCCTGCATATTTGCTGTGCATCGTGTTGTTTGTTTTGCGTGTTGTTGGAATCGTTTGATCGAGAAAGGAGAGGTATGCCGCTGCGGCCTCAGAACGGTGCGGCGGTGCTGTGAGTTGTATGGATGAACAGAGAAAACCATCTGCGGATGGTGATATGCGTGAAAATACGGGCGCTTCCGCTACGTTTGAAACGCTGACACAGGAAGAAAAACGGCATGTGATCACGATGCTCAGTATGGGTAAGCTTTCGGAAGATGAAAAAAGACAGCTTGCGCAGATCTGTGCGCAAAGTGTTCTTTCCGAGGAAGAAAAGCAACAGCTCAACCGCGCGTTCTCCATGTCACGCCTCTCGGATGAGGAAAGGAGACAGCTGCTTGCAAAGCGTAAGATCCAAAAAGAAAATGAACAGCGCGAGGCGGCTGTAAGCGGTGATGCATCTGCAGCTGAAAAACAGATGGCCGCGCGTGTTCGTATTCCTTCCTCAAAGGTGTCTGATGCGCATGCGAGAACGGTCATTCAGCCGATGGTAAGTGCATCACAGACCGCGGGACGTTCCGATGAGGACGATAATGCGGTGACCCGTCATACCGAGAAGGTCAGTGCAAAGAAAAAAGAGAAGCCGCTTCCCGCAGAAACCGACGATGAGGATGATTATGAGCCGGATCATACAGCGCTCACCTCACTTTTGAAGGGAATCGTTTATATCGTTACGGTTCTTGTGATCTCTGTTTTCGCAAGCTGGACGATCATAGAGGTTGGAAACGATGTATTTGCGTTTGTGAAAAGCGATGAGATCGTGACGGTCACAATTCGCGAGGAAATGACCTCCTCCGATGTGGCACAGATGCTTGCCGAGAACGGGATCATCAAGTATCCGACAATGTATGAGCTGTATGTTCGTCTGAAAAAGGAATCGACAGAGTATCGCATTGGTGAATATGAGGTGTCGCCATCTATGAATTATGGGAAGCTGAACGATGCGTTTACCTATGTTTCAAAAACAAGTGAGCAGGTGGTTGTTACCATCCCCGAGGGTTATACGACCGATCAGATCATTGATCTGATGCTTTCCTACGGCATTGGCACCAAGGAAGGGTTTGAGGCTGCGATCAATACGTACGAATATACGGGATTCCGCTTTATCGACGAGCTGAGCGAGGAGATGGATCCGGAGAGAAAATATCGCCTTGACGGGTATCTTTTCCCCGATACGTACTTCTTCTTCAAGGATTCCAGTGAGGTTGCGGTCATCTATAAGCTTTTGCAGAATTTCGATAAGAAGGTTTCAGAGGAGTATTATGAAAGGGCAGCGCTGATCGGTATGTCGCTTGATGACATGATCATTCTCTCTTCCATGGTTCAGGCGGAGGGAAGATCCCTTACCGATTTTGAGAACATTTCCTCTGTTTTCCATAACCGATTGAACAATCCCGGAAGATTCCCGCTTTTGCAGTCGGATGCGACATTGCAGTATATTCTGGAAAAACGAAAAACCGCACTGACGGCGGAGGATCTTCAGATCGATTCCAAATATAACTCCTATATGTACCCCGGACTTCCGCCCGGAGCGATCTGTAATGCGGGTATGAGCGCTATCGACTGTGCCTTTTACCCTGCACAGACAGACTATTACTACTTCCTTTCGGACGGCAAGGGTAACACGTATTTCTCGCGTACCAACGAGGAACACGAGGCGTTGAAAAAAGAGTATATTGACAATCAGTAACGGCAAGGAGATCGTTATGAAGGAGCTTTTTGTGCGGGCGCGTGTATATGAAAAATGGACTGCGCAATCTGTTTTGACAGACACGGAAGATGTGTCAGACGGAATCGTTGCTTCGGTCTGTACCGATGCAAACGGGATCGTTTGCCGCTGTCCTCAGCCGTATACAGATCTTTTGGCAGTATGCAATATGATGCAGTCACAGGAGAGGACACTTGTGTTGGCTGTAGAGGCACCGATGTCCGGAGAAGAACAGGAATCGCTTTTGGCATGTGTACGGAACAGCGGACTTCTTACACGGGTGCTCTTCGTCTCAAGATACGCAAAGATGCTGGATGAGATCAAGCATCGGGAATGGGATGCAAGGATCGTTCCGATCGTCTCGGATGATATGGTGCGTCCGTGGATCTACGCGGCATATATGGGAGCAGAGGCAATTGCGATGCAGTCTGCACATGTTCTTGCCGAGGATATGGGACATGACGGTGTGATGCGTGCCCATAATTCGAATGTAAAAATTATGGTTTTGGATGCAGAGGATGCGGATACGGTACGGGCATTGGTACGGTGCGGATGCGATATGCTTCTGACGGAGGACCCCCGTCTTACGCGTTCTTTGGTATGGTGACGGTATGGCAGAATTGTTATCTCCCGCGGGGAGTATGGAAAAGTTGCGTGCAGCGCTGCTCTATGGCGCGGATGCGGTCTATCTTGCGGGAAACATGTTTGGTATGCGTGCTGCGGCAGCCAATTTCTCCGACGAGGAGCTTCGTGAGGCTGTTGCATACGCACATGCGCGCGGTAAGAAGGTCTATTTGACACTCAATACAATGCCGCGGGAATATGAATATGCAGCATTGCAGGCATACATCGACAGACTCGGCGAGATCGGCCCGGATGCTTGTATCATCGCCGATATCGGCGTGCTTTCCCTTGTCAGGGAGCGTCTTCCCGATATGGAGATCCACATTTCCACACAGACAAGCTGTGTCTCCTCTGCGGCAGCAAGGACCTGGCATTCGTTGGGGGCAAAGCGTGTGGTGCTTGCAAGGGAATTGAGCATGGAGGAGATCTTGCGTATCCGCGATCAGATTCCGCAGGAGCTGGAGCTGGAGGCGTTTATTCACGGCTCGATGTGTATTTCCTACAGCGGCCGCTGCCTGCTTTCCAATCATTTTACGGGAAGAGACGGAAATCGCGGAATGTGTGCGCAGCCTTGCCGCTGGAATTATGTGATCACCGAGGAGAAGCGTCCCGAAATGCCGCTTCCCATCGAGGAAACAGAGCACGGTACGTTTATTATGAGCTCCCGCGATATGTGCATGATCGAGCACATTCCCGAGCTGATGCGGTCCGGAATTGACAGCTTTAAGATTGAGGGACGCATGAAGAGCGCATATTATACAGCAGTTGTGACGAATGCGTACCGCATGGCGATCGATGCATATGAAAAGGATCCGGCGGGATACCGTTATGATCCGATGTGGCTGAGAGAGCTGGAGAGTGTCAGCCACAGAGAATACGCGACAGGATACTATTTTGATCCGACGCAGGAGAATGCGCAGACGGTGACCGATATGGGATATCTGCGTGAGAAGGCGTATCTGGCCGTTGTTACAGAGTACTGTGAGGAAACGGGGGTCGCA
>JAFQMO010000116.1 GCA_017414385.1 Clostridia bacterium | reverse complement strand
GAAGAAAGCGAATGGATCGTGGTCTGTACCGTCGAAGAGGTTGGAACACCGTATTTTTCCCGAAAAGCAGATCTGACACAGGCGATGACAGACAGACAAAAATATGATGTGGTACAAAGCATTCGAACACCGATCACCCTGCGGGTTTCCGAGGTACTAAAATCGGTCACTGACATTTCCGCAGGTGATACGATTAGCATCACCGAATTTTCCGGTCAGGTCGATCAGTATTGTAAGCTCCCCTTAAGCGGCGAAATCGTACCCGAAAAGGGATATGAATACATTCTGTTCTTGTCTGAGATCGGCGACGATATCATCGTCACTCGTCCACAGGAATCCGTTCGGATCGAAGAAGACGGCAAGCTTCGTTCCCTTCTCCGAAACGATAAGCTCTATGCAGACTGCAACGGCAAGGAAGATGCGATCGCGAAGATCAAGGCGCTGCTTGATAAACAACCGTAAAAATCTCATAGATCATCAAAGAAGTCCCGCAATGCGGGACTTCCTTTTGGCTTCATGCTTTATGACATCTTTTGTAACAAGAAAAAGTACTTGACACTGTGTGCAAACAATGGTACAATAGACACATCGCCATCCCACTTGTGGGACGACCAGGACTGTTACATCAGAAAGGAATCGATATTTATGGAACAAGTTTTTACATTTACACATCCCGTTGAGGTCTGTAAAAAAATGCAGGGCATCATCACAACCCCCACCGGATACGATCCGGAGAAGGAAACGCTTCCCGTCATCGTGTTCCTGCATGGCGCAGGCGAGAGAGGCTCCAACATTGAGGATGTCAAGGTACACGGAATCCCCAAGTATTTCACAAAGGATCCCGATTACAAGGGACTTCGTGCCATCACCCTCTCCCCCCAGTGTCCCAACGGTATGGTGTGGAATCAGCTGCCGTACCCGTTGATGACATGGATCCGCGCAGCAATGGCACATGTCGGCGCAAAGGAAGATCATGTTGCGATCACCGGTATCTCCATGGGAGGCTTCGGCACATGGGAAATGCTGATGACCTTCCCGAAGTTCTTCTGCTGCGGCGCACCCATCTGCGGCGGCGGTATGTCCTGGCGTACCGATGCGCTGAAGGGTAAGCGGATCCGCGCATTCCACGGTCTGGACGATACTGTCGTTCCCTTTTCTTATTCTCAGCAAATGGTAAATGCTGCGCGCGCTTACGGTGCTGATGTCACGCTTACGGCGTTTGACCATGTCGATCATGACAGCTGGACTCCGACCTATGAAACCACCGACATCATTGAATGGCTGGTCCGTCACTGATCTCATTACAACGAAAGGAAATCTGCCACTCGAATGTGCGATAACTGCCGAAAAATGGAACAAATCATTTCCTTTTCCCATCCCGTGGAGGTCTGCGGATCTCTTGAGGGATATATCACAACACCAAAGGCTTATGATCCGGAAAAAGAAACGCTTCCCGTCATCGTATTTCTGCACGGATATAACGGTACCTATCTCGATTTTGAATCCATCAGTCAGGAGGGAATTCCAAAATATTTCATGAACGATCCCGATTATCGCGGTTACCGTGTCATCACGCTTGTACCGCGCTGTCCTGTCGATAAGTTCTGGAATCAGTTTCCGCACGCGCTGATGGAATGGATCCGTGCCGCAATGGCGCACGTCGGCGCAAAAGAGGATCATGTTGCCATCACGGGACTCTCCATGGGTGGCTTCGGTACCTGGGAAATGCTCCTGACCTTCCCCTCATTTTTCTGCTGCGGCGCACCCATTTGCGGCGGCGGTATGTCCTGGCGCTCCTGGACACTGAACAGTCAGCGGATCCGTGCGTTCCACGGTATTGACGACGATGTTGTTCCTCTGTCCTATTCCCTGCAGATGGTACAGGCAGCAAAGGAAAACGGTGCGGATGTTACGCTTACCACCTTTGATCACGTCGGCCATGACAGCTGGACCTCCGCATATGAAAAGACAGATCTCATCGATTGGCTCATCTTCTCCTGAATCTGAACAAGCAAAAAGTCCTCCGATACATCGGAGGACTTTTTTGACTGTATGATTATCTGTTGTTGATCAGCTTGGTCAGCGCAACGGGCTCAACGATCTTGCCGTCCTTGTAAACACGCATATTTCCGGACGCGATCTCATCGATGAGAATGACCTCACCGTTGTTGTAGCCAAACTCAAACTTGATGTCCCACAGATCAAGACCGATGGACTTGAGATCGTCAGCAACGATCTTTGTGATGCGGAGTGTCTGCTCCTTCATGGATTCGAACATCGCGGGTGTCATGACACCGAGTGCTGCGAGTCCTTCGCCGGTAACCAGCGGATCGCCCTTCTCGTCATTCTTGAAGGTACACTCGACATAACCGCCCTCCAGAGGCGTACCGTCTGCGATGTATTCGCCGTAGCGGCGGATGAAGCTGCCTGTTGCAACAAGGCGGCAGATGACCTCCAGACCGTGACCGAATACCGTTGCGGGGAGGACCTCCATGGTTGCATCGTCCAGGTTAGCGCTGACATAGTGTGTCTTGATGCCTGCCTGCTTGAGCAGCTCGAAATAGTGGATGGATGTCTCGAGATTTGCACGGCCAATGCCTTCGATGGTCAGACCGACCGTATTTTCACCGGGATCAAACACGCCGTCCTTACCGGTACAGTCGTCCTTAAACTTCAACATGACATTGCCGTTTTCAAGCTCGTAAACGTCTTTGGTTTTTCCTTCATAAATCTTTTTCATGAATGTTATCGTCCTTTCATATGGCATAGGCTGTGCTTTTGGAACACTTTAATATTATATCACTTTTCTCGCTGTTTGTACAGACCTTTTTTACAAAAAATCGATCCCGTATCAAACTTTTTGACATTTTTCAAACACGATAGATATAGTTTTCCTTGCGCGGACGGGCATCCGGCAGGTCCGAGGAACGGTACCCGAGGATCAGGTTGCCAACGCCCTCGTAGTCGCCCGCAATTCCCCATTTTTCAAGCAGCGCCTTTCCCTCGGCAGAATCAAAGACCTCGCGCGCACGGTGGATCCAGCAGGAGTCCACGCCGACGGAAAATGCCGCATTCATCATGTTGCCGATGACGAGCGCGCCGTCCTCCTTATGTGTCGAAACACCTCTGTCCGCAAGCACGACAACAACGGTCGGCGCACCGTAAAAGGGATCTCCGTCCATTCCCATGACCGCTGCATTGCATTTCGAAAGATATCGCACCGTCTCCGGGTCCTGAACACAGACGATCACAGGAGACTGCAGATTACGTCCCGTCGCTGCATAGGTACCCGCCTCAAGGATCGCGCAAAGTGCCTCTTCCTCGACCTGACGCTTCAGATAAGACCTCACGCTGCGCCGCTTCTTCAGACATTCAAGAATCTCATTTGTCATAGTATTCATTCCTCCTTCGATCAGCATTCAAATCACAGATTACCGATACATGCAAATGTATCAGCAAGTACCTTTGCACGGTCAAGCACACCTGCGACAATGATCTTGTGTCTTGTGTCATCATAAGCAAACACACGCTCCTCTGTCAGAACGGGAGCGGGAATGATCGACAGATCCATTGCCTCCGGAACAGACAGAACCGCGGGAGCACCGATATCCCAGATGACACGGAACCATTCCTCCGTACCGCCCTCTGTGGATTCCTCCTCAAACTCAAAGGGCAGGGTCTCGCGGAAGAATACGCACGCACGGGAATCACCCTTGATACCTTGCAGATCATGACCGTATGCATTAAGATGTACTGTACCGTGACCATCCTCGCCGTAGCAGGGAACGATGACCAACGGAACGCCGCTGTTAAGCAGGAGCTGACCTGCTCTGTAGTCCTGATTCAGATTGAATTCTCCGACATCCCGTACATTTCTTGCATTGGTACCAAGCCAGATGACACAGATGTTTTCCTTGATGGAGGGATCCAGAAGGATCGCAGAGGTAATGTTTGTGCACATACCGGTTCCGAGAACATAGATGATCTCATCCGATTCCTTTGCCATCTTGATGATATAACGGGATGCGGGGTTGTCAACGGGCGCAAAGCCGGGCTGCCTGCTGATAGAATCGTCCGCACCGCGAAGCACCTCGCAGGTACCGGTCTTATTTGTTACATCGAGAACGCGGAAAATCTCCCCGTAGCTTTTTTCCATACCGTCTGCAAAGCTTGTACTGCGTCCGTTTTTGAACGGCGCTGCGGTGAGTCCGATCACGTCGATCTTATCGCATCCGAGCGCATATGCGATCGCATACTGGTCATCCATCTCATTATAGGTATCGGAGTCCAAAATGATCTTCTTTTTTCTGTCCGATTTGATGTCTTCCAATACTTCATAAATGTTCATAAAAAGCATCCTTCCTTTTTTGAAAATGATCGGTGCCGCATAGTAGAACACAACCGTCTCTTTAATGATACCAAATTCACAGACGTCTGTCAATAACATTCCGAAAAAACAAGGAAAATTCAAGAAAATAATATCATCAAAACACTTGTATTTGATAGTGAAAAATGGTATAATGATAGCAATAATGGAAGTTTTGTCCATCGGTATCCGAAGGTGCCGTTTCTGTGGCATCCGTGCCGAATATCAACCATATAATCGAAAGGCTGACAGATCTATGGTCTTTTCCTCAACTGTATTTTTGTTTCTGTTTTTGCCCGCCGTATGGCTGCTCTATCTTTTGATCCCCAAGCGGGCGATCAGTGCGCGCAATGCACTGCTCGGTGTTGCCAGTCTGCTCTTCTATGCGTACGGCGAGCCCATCTATATCGTCATCATGCTGTTTTCTGTTCTCTTCAATTACGCAGCGGCGATCGCCATCGGGAAAAGCGAACACAAAAAACGCATCCTGACCGTATTTGCCGTCGCCATCAATCTGTTTATCCTTGGCTTTTTCAAGTACATCCCCTGGATATGCTCTCTTCTTCCCTTTGAGGTGCCTCTCCCCGCGCTTTCTCTTCCCGTCGGTATCTCCTTCTACACCTTCCAGATCCTCTCCTATGTGCTGGATGTCAGCCGCGGACGGGTAGCAGTCCAAAACAACTATTTCACCCTGCTTTTATACATATCCTTCTTCCCGCAGCTGATTGCAGGCCCCATCGTCACCTATGACGATATCCATGACCAGCTTGCATCCCGTGAGGTAACGCTTTCTTCGACCGCATACGGTATCCGCCGATTCATTCTCGGTCTTTCCAAAAAGCTCATCATTTCCAATACGGCAGCGGTCATCGCAGATGCCGCCTTTTCTGCAGCAGCGCCCTCCTCTGCCCTTGCATGGGCAGGAGCGATCACCTACTGTCTGCAGATCTATTTTGATTTTTCGGGTTATTCCGATATGGCGATCGGTCTTGCATCCATATTCGGCTTCTCCATCTGCGAGAATTTCAATTATCCGTATTCCGCGACAACGATCCGCGATTTCTGGAAACGGTGGCATATCTCTCTCACCACATGGTTCCGCGAATATGTGTATATTCCGCTCGGCGGAAACCGCGGCTCCACAGCAAGAACGATCTTCAACCGAATTTTTGTCTTTTTCCTCACCGGCATCTGGCACGGCGCCAATTTCACCTACATCATCTGGGGACTTTGGCACGGTGCGCTGATGATGCTTGAGAGGCTTCTGCACTTTGATCGACTGGAAAAGAAGCGCCCCCTGCGGCCTTTGCTGCGTGTATATACGCTGCTTTGTGTGGCCCTCGGCTTCGTTGTTTTCCGTGCCCCCGGCATCACGCATGCCGTCCGCTTTATCGGAAGGATGTTTTCCTTTGGCGGCAGCAGTGCCGATGTCACCGGCTTCTTCTCCCCCTACACCGTTCTCGTGCTTGCGCTCGGCGTGATCCTCTCCGCTCCCGTCTATGCGGCAGTGCAGCAAAAGGCACTGTCATGCGGTAAGGAATCCCTTTGGAACGGCGTTGTCAGTGTTCTCTGTATCCCGTTGTTTGCGCTTTGTGTGATGACGCTGGCATCCTCCTCCTTCAATCCGTTTATCTACTATATCTTCTGATTGGGTTGATACGATGAAAATTACATTGAAACGATTTTTTACCTTTTTGTTTTGTGCACTCTTTTTTCTTTGCTGCACATTTTTCTCCGTCGGCATGTTCATCGACGGAGCATCGGTCGCGGCAGAGGGCGCACAAATGCCAAAGCTGGTTGAGAACGGTCGGATCTACGACGATTTCGGTACAGAATTCGAAACCTGGTTCTCCAAGCGCTTTGCGTACCGCAGCCAGGTGGTCGATGCCTTTTCCGCACTCCGCGAAAGGGTCTTCTCTACAGGAAACGATCAGGTCATCGTCGGTGAGGAAGGCTTTCTGTTCTTTGCCGACACCCTTCCCTCCTTTGAGCGCTCCGATCCCATGAGCGATGAGGAGATCTCCGCTGCGGCATCTGCTCTGTCCAATCTTTCCGCGTATGCAAAGGAAAACGGTGCTCAGCTGCTCTTTGTCTGTGCGCCCAATAAGAATACCGTCTATGCGGAATATATGCCGCGCCGTTACGGTCATATCACCGAGTCTTCCGATCTTGACAGACTCTATGCCTGCCTTGACGAAAGCACCGATGTCTCCTATCTGGATCTTCGTCCCGTGCTGGAAAACGCCAAGAGCGAGGGGCTTCTTTATCACAAGCGGGACTCTCACTGGAACGGCAGAGGCGCACACACCGCCTATGAGGCGATCATGGCATTTCTGTCTCTTCCGACTCCCGATTTTTCTCTTCTGCCAAGGAGTGAGGTCCATACCTTTGAAGGAGATCTTGACCGACTTCTCTATCCCGGCACGACCTGTTATGATGACAATCTTGTGTACGAT
>JAFQMO010000115.1 GCA_017414385.1 Clostridia bacterium | reverse complement strand
TATCCTGTAATGGGACAGCCTATCGGCTACGAAACACCGATTACGCCTCCTTCCGGAGAGTTTAAGTAAAGCTGTGAACATTTTGAGGTGTGCCGTCCATCCATTTCAAAAAATTTTTATCAAACAAATATCTACCGATAGAATTGCATACCGGTTCCGGTTTTGTTTTTGTAAACCTATAACAGCATACTTCATATCCCCGAAAACGGACTTTGCAAAAACATTATTGCATATTTGATTCCAAAGTAAAGCTTTCGGTATAACTCCCCTTGTTTTACACATACTAACATAGCAAATCTGTAAATCAAAGGAGATTTTCATATATGAAAGCAACCGGTATTGTACGCCGTATCGACGACCTGGGACGTGTCGTCATTCCCAAAGAGATCAGAAGAACAATGCGCATCCGCGAGGGCGACCCGCTTGAGATCTACACCGACCGAGAGGGCGAGGTGATCTTCAAGAAGTATTCCCCCATCGGAGAGCTGGTGGATTTTTCCGCGCAGTACGCGGAGAGCCTTTACAAGACCTGCGGGATCCCCGTCGCTGTTTGTGATAAGGACAGTGTCGTTGCGGTCGCGGGGGTTTCGAAAAAGGAGCTGATGGACAAAAAGATCTCGTCTGAGATGGATGCGATCATTGAAAAGCGTGCGCTTTACACGGCAACGGTGACGGGTTATCGCGGTGCGGAGTCCAAGGAGCAGCGGGTCCCGCTGATGGATGATGACCGACTGGATGTTTATGTCGTGTGTGCACAGCCGATCCTCGCAGAGGGGGATATCATCGGCTGTGTTGCTGCCGTCGCAAACGACGAGACCTTCTCCTCCCGTATCGACAAAAATACGCTGGAGACCGAGGCAAAGCTGATCCGTACCGCAGCCGCCTTCCTCGGACGTCAGCTGGAATCCTGAGAAAAAGCAGGCAGTGTGCCCAAAAGGAAAATGCGCCCCATACAGAGACGGGGGCGCATTTCTTTTCGAGCTGTTACAGGTCATCCGCATCCTGTGTGGGGGCAGAATCCGGATGGGTGCTGTGCAGACGGCGGTAGACCTTGCCGCTCTTGACCGATGCCTGCGGCTCTCCGCGGTCGGGAACACAGACCGCATCGGGATCCATTCGTGTCGTTGTCATGCTGTTTCCCGTATACATACCGAGCGGATCGGTGAGCGAGGTGGTGCGGTATGCCTCGATCGCCTCCTCAACACGCTGTGTCTTCTTCTTTTTCTTTGCCATAACGGACATCCTCCTTTTTTCGTTGGGAGAGACCTCCCGTTGATAGTTTTTGTCGGTACGGGATGCCTTATGCATGATCGGGATCGCGGATGGAAAACTGCCTTGACAATTCCGATGAGGAATGCTATAATGATATAAAAGGAACGCACAGGGATGCGTTACAGAATTGCCGTCGGACCTTGTTGTTGACGGCAAAAAACGGATCCCCGAGAGCCTTTTGTGTTCCCGAAGCTGTGTTATCTCTCCAAAGCCTCTCCCGCAGGGCAAGGCGGTACGCCGAAGGTGTTACGGAGAGAACCTCGCTATGCGTACAGCCGGGGGGATGCATTGTCGATTTGGAACCAAATGAAAGGTGGAATAAAAATAATGGCAATTCCGGTACCGCTGAAACGAGTCGCGGAATTTGAAGAGCTCGGCTTTGGAATGTTCATTCATTGGGGACTGTACTCCATTCTCGGACGCGGCGAGTGGATCCAGGACCGCGGTCCGATCCCCGCAGAGGAATATGCGGAGCTGCAAAAGCGCTTTTCGGCACCGTGCTACGATGCGAAGAGGATCGTTTCGATCGCAAAGGCGGCAGGTGCAAAATACATTACGCTGACAACGCGTCATCATGACGGCTTCTCTCTTTACGATACCCGCGGTCTGAATACCTTTGATGCACCGCACAGTCCGATCGGACGCGATCTGGTCCGCGAGTTTGTCGATGCGTGCCGCGAGGCGGGGATCCTGCCGTTCTTCTACCATACCACGCTTGACTGGCGCGATACGCGCTTCCGTGACGATTTTCCCGCATATCTGCAGTACCTGCGCGATTCCGTGGAGATTTTGTGCAGCGAGTACGGCAGGATCGGCGGGCTATGGTTTGACGGAAACTGGTCAAAGCCCGATGCGGATTGGGAGGAGGACAAGCTGTATGCGCTCATCCGCCGTCATCAGCCCGATGCGATCATCGTCAATAACACAGGACTTGAGAACCGCGGAAAAGTAGGCAATCCCGAGCTTGACAGCGTGACCTTTGAGCAGGGACGCCCGACACCGATGGACAGAGAGGGGATGCCCAAGTACCTTGCGGCGGAAATGTGTCAGACGGTCAATGACCATTGGGGCTTTGGCTATGCGGATCTTAATTATAAGTCTCTCCGGACACTGATCGAAACGCTGTGTGCCTGCAGAAAGGTCGGCGCGAACTATCTTCTGAATGTCGGCCCGACGGGGGATGGCGAGATCCCGCTGATACAGGAAGCGCTTCTGCGCGGCATCGGTGAATGGATCGATATCACAGGTGACGGCATTTACCGGGGCAAGCCCTGCGGCGTTTTGGGCGAGGGCAAGGATTTTGCACTCGGCGCGGACGGTCGCATGTGGTTCTATGTCCACGATCTCGGCGTAATCGGCGACAGCAATGTTACCGTTGACGGCGGTGAGGACGGAGAGAGACGTTTTACCGGCCCGATGGGAAAAATCAAGCGTATCCGCTGGACCGACTGTGATGAGGAGCTCTCTTTTGTACAGGATGGAGACGGCGTCACCGTTTCTGCAACGGCATATCCGTACGGAAAGCATCTTGTTGTCCGCGTTGCGGAGGCGGAGCTTGCAGAGTGAGCCCTCTTCTCTTGAAAACCGTAAAACTACAACAGCCACAGACATTACACGTCTGCGGCTGTTTTTTTCTTTGATGTGATTGCGTTGGTTACCGGTCGTTCGATTCCTTCTCGGGGATCTGCGGCAGGACTGCCGCTTTGGCTGCGGCATATACGCCGATGGCGGCAAATACACCTGCGGCAAACATGACAGAGGCAACCTCTCGGATATGCTTGATCCTCATGTGCCGTATCAATGCGTTGTATCCCTCGGCATAGCCCTCCTTCGGTGCGGGCGCCGGTGTGGGACGGACGTTCTGTGAGATCTGATACCCTGCGTACATCTTACGGCAGGAGGGACATTCGCGAAGATGTGCCCGGACGAGCGCTCTTGTACCGTCGCTTGCCATTCCGTCCTTATAAACGGCGACCAGATCCATGATGATGTCACAGTTGATATTCATGCTTCAGTTCCTCCATGAGCATTTTTTTTGCGCGGTGGTAAATGACCTTCGCGGAATTCTCGCTGATCTTGAGTGCCGCCGCGACCTCGGCAAAGGGCAGATCTGCGTATAGACGCAGCATGACAACGTCACGGTATTTGTCGGGGATGGTCTCGAGCAGCCGTCTTACCGATTCCTTGACCGCATTTCTCTGTGCGATCTCCTCGGGATCCGATCCCTCGCCCGCACAAAGCACGTCCGCAACGAGCTCAAGGTCGATGCATTGCTTCTGCAGACGGTTCTTGCGAAGGTATGTAAAGAAAACGTGCTTGGCGATGGATGCAAGCCATGTAAAGAGTGAGCTTTCGCCGCGGAAGCGGTAAAATGAGGTGAATGCCTGAAGAAAGGTCTCCTGTGTCAGCTCCTCTGCCAGACTTTCGTTTTTGCACAGGCGGTATAAGAACGCATAAACACGCGGAAAATGTTCCTCATAGATCGATTCAAACGATTGCAATCCATCACCTCCGTTTCGTTTTTTTGTAAAAGGAACGGCCAAAAGACCGCAGCCTCCCGTACAATTATAGTGCTTTCTTTTTGGAAAAGGTTACGCGTTTTCCAGCAAATTTACATTAAATTCTTGTTTTTTGATTTCTGTAACCTTCGTTTTTTTGATGGCACATACTTAACGAACCACCAAAAAAAGGAAGGAGGCGTATCATGAGCTTTTCGATTTGCGGCACGGGTATGTATGTGCCTGTACATACTGTGACCAACGAGGATCTGTCAGCGCTTGTGGAAACCGACGACGAGTGGATCACAACGCGTGTCGGTGTCAGGGAACGTCACATTGCCGTGACGGAAACAACTGCTTATATGGCGACGGAAGCGGCACGGGCGGCGCTGGAGAACAGCGGCATTTCGGCGCAGGAATTAGATCTGATCTTATGTGCAACGGTCAGTGCGGACAGCATATCGCCTTCGCTTGCCTGTATGGTACAGAAGGGGATCGGCGCACACTGTATGGCATTTGATATCAACGCGGCATGCGCGGCGTTTCTGTTCCTGCTCGATACGGCAGCGGGATATTTTGCCGGGGGACGGGTAAAGAACGTACTGATCGTCGGAGCGGAGCGAATGAGCCGTATCGTCGATTGGGAGGACAGATCGACCTGTGTCATCTTCGGTGACGGTGCGGGGGCGGCAGTTCTTTGTGAGGGAGACGGCTATCGGGACGCGGTGTTCTGTGTGCGCGGCGGAGACGATGTGATCCGTATTCCGTGCTTTGAGGGAAAATCTCCCTTTTATCGCGGCGTATCGGAAAAGCCGTACATCCATATGATGGGACAGGAGACCTTTAAGTATGCGGTAAATGCGATGAGCGCGGATATTCAGACACTTCTTGAACG
Organism: Clostridia bacterium; assembly: GCA_017414385.1. Taxonomy (GTDB): domain Bacteria; phylum Bacillota; class Clostridia; order Oscillospirales; family CAG-272; genus RGIG3925. The sequence goes on along the minus strand of JAFQMO010000115.1, from coordinate 1,336 downwards.
GAACGATCTGAAAATCGAGGACATCCGCATGATCGTGCCGCATCAGGCAAACAGCCGTATCATTGACGCAGCCGCAAGGCGTGCATCGATCCCGCGGGAGAAGTTCTATGTGAACATCGACCGCTTCGGCAATACGTCATCTGCCTCTATTCCGATCGCATTGGATGCGCTCAATCGGAGCGGTATGCTGCAAAGCGGCGACCGCCTGATCCTCTGTGCATTCGGCGGCGGTCTTGCCAATGCCGCATGTCTGATCACGTGGCCGTAAGCATTGTCTGCCACCATGGATAAGCATATCATATTTTTGGTAAAATTACAACCGAAAACAAAAAATTTTTATGAAAGAAAGAGGTATTTCCCATGACAAACGAAATGATTCTTGAAAAACTGACTGCGATCATCGCCGAAAAGGTCGACACAGACCCCGCCGAGATCAAGGCGGAAACGACCTTTGAGGAGCTTGGGATCGATTCCCTGGATATTACCGACATTGCGATGAGCGTTGAGGATATCTTCGGTATTGAGATCGAGGTCAATGAATCGCTGGCAGCTGTGGGCGATCTTGTCGGTGCGGTTGCTGCACTGATCGGAAAGGAATAAGGCTGAGTGTTGTCTCAGCCCCTTCAGCACACAGTGTGCTGAAGGGGCTTTGGGGATGCCGCAGTCGATCAAAATCAAAGAATTGAAGAGAAACAGATTATGATGAAAACAAAAATCACAGAGCTTTTTTCCATCCGTTATCCGATTTTACAGGGCGGTATGGCTTGGATCGCTGACGGTACATTGGCGGCGGCCGTTTCGGAGGGCGGGTGCGGCGGAGGCGATCGCCGCGATCCTCGCACTGCGAAACGACACAGTACCGCCGACCGTCCATCTGGAGATTCCCGATCCTGTCTGCGATCTTGATTATACACCGAATACCGCTGTCAGGACTCCGCTTTCTCTGGCACTTTCCAATTCTCTCGGCTTTGGCGGGCATAATGCTTGTCTTGCGTTTGTGAAGGGGGAGGGGTGCACATGACCAGAGAAGAGCTGTATGCGTATCTGCCGCACAGAGATGTGATGCTTCTGCTTGACGAAGCATCGGCTGCCCGTGATCGGCTTTACGGCATCGGGCGGCAGCGGCGGTGCGCTTGCGCTTGCGGCGGCAAACCGTGTGTATATGCTGGAAAATGCCGTCTATTCCGTCATCAGTCCCGAGGGATGTGCCGGAATTCTGTGGAAGGATGCGGGTCGTGCACCGGATGCGGCGCAGGCACTGCATATCACAGCGGACGATATGAAGGGCTACGGGATCGTTGAGGATATCGTCACGGAGAATTTTGATGATTTTCCT